>DSDH01000430.1 GCA_011055475.1 Phycisphaerales bacterium
AAAGTACTGGTCATGCGGGCTTCCAGACGCGCAATACGTGAACACCATCGCGGGCTGACCGCTCCGGCCAGCCCGTCCGCTCCGCTGAGCATAGTTGGCCGGCGTTGGCGGGACGTTGCGCATGTTCACTGCATTGAGCTGAGCAATATCTATCCCCAATTCCATGGTTGGGGAACAGTACAGAATGGGCAATCGCCCCTGGCGGAATGCCTCCTCACGTCGTTGCCTGTCCTCATACGAGACCTGGGCAGTATGTTCCCGCGCCTCGATGCCGGCCGTCTGAGTGGCGACGGCCCGATAGTACTGCTGGAAGAATGGATTCGGCCGCGCAGCCTCCGAGCCAATCGTCGGCTGGCGAATCGGGTCGTGATACGCCCGGCTGCCATCTCCCGCCCTCCACACCATCGAGTCCGCCGCGAGTTGATAGCCGGGCACATCCTGGTCATCCCGCGGTTCGCGCGCGACCGTCACCAAGCCGCCCATGCGGAGTGACCTAAGCAAGTCCTTGATGATGCGATCCGTGTCGGCAAGGGAAAGCCGCCCGACGCCCAAGGTTTGAGGCCGCCGCAAATACTGCCCGAAACCGCTCATCGGCGACAAGAATACGTCGCCGCCGTAGTCCTGGGCTTGACGATAGGGCCTGGGATACAACACTGCCGCATGCTCCAGGTCTCCAACCCTCTCAATCTCATCAAAGCCCCAGGGCGGAATGAGCCTTTGGCTGCTCTGGAGCAATAGACGCTCCTGGAAGGCCGGATCGAGGTACTCGACCTTGATTGCCAGTCCGCGACGCATCAGGTCGAGCAGGACCCGGCAGACCTCCATGCGCTTCTCCACGGACGACTGGGCAAGAGCGGGATGGCATTCCTGCCAGATGTCATCTGCCTCGCACACCTGGCTCAGATAGGGATAATCGATTGCCAGCAACCCGACCTGTTCCAGGTTTGGAGCGGTAATGCGCCAGCCGCGAAGCAGATCTCGGTAGAGGCGGTAGCCCAGAACGCTCCGCAAGACCCGGTCGGTCTCGTCACGGGCCTGGAACCTCGCCCCCGGGTCACTGGCATATTCCGTGAACTTCAGGCCCAGAGCTTGGAACACTTTCATCGCCAGCTCGTCGTGGCGCAATCCTTGCGCACCCGCCTGCGTCGCCGCCAGATAGAGGGCTGCTCGGAGGCGTCCGACTTCCACGAAGTCATTGAAGTGCCCGGCTTGGAGTGAGGCGTCCTGTCGGTTGTCCGTGAAACTGAGCAACTTCCTTGCCTCGTCGGCCAGCGGCATCTGCCGCAGGTGGATGATCGCAGCCAGGCTCAGGATCGTGGTGGCCGTGCTCCGCCCGCCCGAGCCAAGTGCACTGAGCTTGTGGAAATCCGAACGCTGCCTGAACCCGTAGGATACGCCACAGCGCAAGCAAAACCGGAACGGAGCAGCGACATACCAAGCTGGCAGCCCCTCGCCGCCGAGGCGTCCATCGGCACTCACGCGGACCGCCTGCGGCAGGTCCCTGCGACGTCTTGCCAATAGGCGGCCGTCCGCGTCGAGCCAATCCTCCGGCAGTCTACTCAACAACTCATCGCCATCTTGCGGCCAGGGAAGATCGCTACTGACATAGAGGAATCCAGGTTCGCTGTCAGGCTCTGCGCGCGTGTCGGTCAAGTCACGAGAGGCCAGACGCGCTTCCCCCGCCCGCTCGCCCTGTTCTCTGCGAACGCAGTAATACTCTTGCCCGCACTCACGGCAGAAGACCAGTGGAAGCAGAACCCGATTGCGGTCGCCCGGCACGTACTGCTGCCCAAAGAGGGTGATGTGCCGGTCGGTCTCAGGCTGAAGCGATGCATACACCGTATCCCCGCGACTGATGAACTGGTGCACACGAAACGCAAATACCGGGAACCCGGTCTCTGGATGCGGACAGTTGTATCCGGCCAAGAGCACTTGCTGAATGGCGGTAACGCAATGTTCCACTGGCTGGCCGGTTAAGGTGCTCAGCTCTTGAACCGCCCCGTTAACCCCGGTGATGCTTCGAGGCCTTTGTCGAACGAGTCTCCCACTTTCAGGCTCGCGACGGATGCCGAACGTGCTTTCAATCCAGGCAGCCAGCGGGTCAGAAACGATCTGCTCGAAATCGGAGGGGACCGACGCTTCTGAATCAGCCAGACGAGACCTGAGGCGATCCAGGAAACTCTGGTCTCCTGTGTTGGGTTCCGGCGTAACTCGTCTCAGCGTCTCACCAATCACACATTCCGGTCTAACCTCAGCACCGAAAAGGGTCGCGGATACGCGGGCTACTTCGGCCTGCTGGTCTGCCCAGGAACCGCCGGCGACAAGCGTGGCCGAGGTCCCGACATGCTGGAGACGGTCAGCCCCGAACGCATCTCTGGCGCGCCGGATAAGCATCGCCACGTCAGCGCCCTGCCGACCACGATAGGTGTGCAGCTCGTCCAGAACCAGGAACCTAAGGCCCGAGGCGGCACGGATGAGGGGTTTCTCGCGCGGGCGCGTGAGAATCAGCTCGAGCATCACATAGTTCGTGAGAAGGATGTCCGGCGGGTTGCCGACGATTTCGCCTTGTTGCTCGCTGGACTCTTGGCCCGTATATCGGCGGAAGGTGACCCGGCCCCTGCCGTCCGGGTAGCCAAAGTTGATGAACTTCTCCAACTCATTCAGTTGACTGTTCGCCAGCGCGTTCATCGGGTAGACGACAATGGCCTGAATTCCTCGGCCGCTTCCGTTGCGCAGCACGTGATCCACGATGGGCACGATGTAGGCCAGACTCTTGCCCGAGCCGGTCCCGGTGGTCAGGACATAGTTGCGACCCGTGAATGCAGCATTGACCGCCTCGCTTTGGTGTCGATGTAGCCTCAGCGTCTTGCCGGAGTCCGCTGGCCCGGACTTGAGGCGGAAGATGCTCCGGCACTCGTCTTGAAGGACCCCGGCATCCACGAGCTCGTCTATGGACTCGCCCGGCTCAAAGCAGGGGTTCAGCTGGATCAGGGGGTCGGGCCAGAGAAGGCCCTCGTCCATCCGCCCTCGCACTTCCTGGCGGATTCTGGGGTCGCGGATGTTTATGAAGCTCGTCACGAATGAGGCGTAGTCGCCGACGAGCCTTTCGCGGAGCTCAAAGACGTTCATCGCAACACCTCCCAGTGCCCGCCCTTGGCCGGACCAACGCGACGAAGGCGGCCAGTGGCCTTCAAAGCGGCAATCTGTTTCTCGACGGCTCGCGATGTCAAACTCAGGACCTCAGCAATCTCACGGGCGCTTACCGTGTTTCGCTCCCGCAGGAGCGACAGGATTTTCTCCGAACTTTTCTCCGAACCCTCTCCGAACTTTTCTCCGAACCGCTTCTCCGAACCGGGTTCTCCTTCCTTCAGGGCGAACTTGGCCGACCGTCGGAAGATCGCTCGGAAGAAGCCCTCCGGCTCGGCGGTCTCGAAGACCGGTTCCTGAAGGCCTGACGCAAGCATGGCGGTTCGCATCTTCCGAATCCCCATGCCGGTCCGCTCGACCATGTGCATTCGGGAGAAGAGGTCCGCGACGATCTCGTTCCTGCGGATGGAGACCGTGCCGAGGTCCCGAGCCGACAGGCCCTTCGGCAGGCCGCCAGGGTTCACGATCTCCACCCGGTCGTCGTAGACCTCGACGGTCACCTGCGTGCCCCGGATGCTGTAGTCGCGGTGCATGAGGGCGTTCACCACGGCCTCGCGCAGCACCTCCAGCGGAATCTCGTAGATGTCCTTGCGGTCGAACCCCTTGATCTCGGTGCGGATGTTCAGGTGCTTCTGGAGAAAGGCGACGGCCTCGCGATGCTGCGTGAGAAGGTCATCCCGCACGTCGCGCCGGTCGTAGATGTGCAGGCGGTCCGTTCCCTTAAACGCGAGGAGCGTTGCTTCCACATGGTGGAGGTGCTGGTAGATGTCCTTGGCGAAGAAGAGGATGCCCGCGTTCTTGACCCGCGTCGCGTCCGCCACGTTGAGGCTGCGCAGGAAGTCGGGGACGGCGGTGCGGCCGATGCGGATGCCCGCCTCCTTGGTGAAAGCGCTTATCTTGGCCTTGGAAATGTCGTCGAAGGTGAAGCCCTTGACGGTTTTTTCCTCGAACGGGAGCGGCTCGTTCTCTGCGAACATGATGCGAAGTTCGTCATGGCTCATCTTCTGGGTGTTGCCGTCGAGCCGCCGGTAGTAGCCGGAGCCGCACGAGTACGGCTTCTCCGTGCCTTCCGGCACGACGATGGCGACGACCTCGCCGACCTGCGCGAGCGAGACGGAGATGCTCGGCTTGCAGTTCCGCGTCAGGCTGTTGATCTTGGCCTTCAGGTCGTTGGTCAGGCGCTCGCCGACGATGGTCCCGCCGTCCCGCACGCCGAGGAGAAGCGTCCCGCCCTTGGCGTTGGCAAAGGCCACGATGTCCTCGTCGATGCGGGGCGTGTACCGCTCCTTGAACTCCACGGTGAGGCCCTCGCCCTCGCGGATGAGGAGCTTCACCTGCTCGGCGGTGATGTCAGGCCGCGTGCCCGTCATTCTCTGGCCTCCCGCTTCTCTTCCAAGTGCTCGGGGTGTTGCCGCAGCCAGTCGTCTATCGCGCCCTTGTGGAACCGCCAACGCCGTCCGACCTTCTGGCCGGGCAGTCCGCCCTCCTGGGCGAGCTTGTAGAGCGTGGACCGGGATATCTTCAGGTACTCCGCGAGCTCGTCAATGCTCATGACCTCAGCTGGACCAGATGTCATCCGCCACTCCTTGGGCACACCATCGCTATTGAGAGACACGGGTTGCTATTATCAGGAAGTGGCGACTGTTGTCAAGAAGAAGATTTGGCCGCCCGGACCGGCGTCGGCACGCTTATGGTCTTCCGAGCGATGACGATCTGCAGGCGGTGGTCGTACCACACGTCCTGCATGGTCGGCCAGGGGACGGAAGGATCGCTTGACAGCCGGGACGGAACATGGGATAGTTCCGATAAGGGTTGCTTTCGGGGAGGTTTGGGGTATTTCGTGTACATTCTTGAGAGTGCCTCGACCGGAAAGCGGTACATCGGCCAGACGGACGATCTGGAACGCCGCGTGGCCGAGCACAACAGCCGCGAGCACAATCCGTGCAAGTTCACCTCGAAGCACCCCGGCCCGTGGCGGCTGGTCTACCATGAGTCGTGCGAAACGCGATCAGAGGCCATGAGACGCGAGCGATGGCTCAAGTCCGGCGTCGGGCGTCAGTGGATCGCCGACCACATGCCACGAGCGAGTCCGGCTCCGCCACAGGCGGATCGGCGCTCCTCTACGACTCCGGCGGATTAACCGCCAAGTTGTTCGCCGCGGGCGAATCGAGCCCGACTCGGGTAGCCAAGATCAATCCGACGAAATTCGCCGTCGGCTCAAGTTAACGGAAACGCTTGGTCAGGCCATAGAAACAGCCGGCCACGCGCGGACCCCATCTGTGGGCTGTCTGGATCTGTTGATACGGGTTAACGGCCGGGTTGCTTCCGGGACCAGCAGTGTTTTCGAACTCGTGGCGGGATTGGTCGCCTGATCGCGCCCGTCCCTATTGCGCGGTGCGAGGCACGACCTCCGTCACGGCCTGCTGCCGGGTGAACCTCGTCTTGCGGTTCAGCCAGACAATCACCGCTGCCACCGCCACAAGGACGTAGGTGTCATACGGCTCAGCAGCGGGCAGGACCGGGTTCATCACCGTGAAGTGGAAGAACATGGTCAGCAGGATGCTGCCCCCCGATGCGTTGAACAGCGGGGTCACGATGACACTCAAGGCGATGCATCCGACGAAGAACGGCGCAACCGCCCACTGGCTTTGCTGCGTGCCACTGAGCATAAAGGCGGGCAGATGCCAGAGGCCCCAGATGACGCCGAGGACCAGTGCGGCCCAGATCGGCGTGAGCTTCCTTTGCAGCAACGGCAGCGCGAGGCCGCGCCAGCCGAACTCCTCCATCGGCCCCTTGATTGCCGCCAAGCCCAAACCGACGAGCATTGACGATACCGTGGCGAATGGGAATGGATCGGTGAAAAGGGTTCCCCTCATCGCCGCCCCGGCAATGAATACCACGGGGATGCCGACGATCAGGAAGGCATACCACCACGGGGAGCATCGCCAAAGCAAGAATCTGGACAGGAACCGAGCCAGCCCTGAAACGCCGGTGTGGTACAAAACGACGATGAACGCCGCGATGGCCGGTGCCCACACCGCCAGAAAGAACAGCGGATGCTGCCCGGTCAATTGGCCGAATAACCCGGCCATCTGATCGGGCAGGAAGATGTACAGGCCCAGGATGCCCCACGCGATCACGAACGTGATCAGCAGGAAAGGCGCCAGCGAGAGCAAGGGCAAGCCGGGCCGGTTTACCGCAGCATTTCCAGTCGGCAAGTCGGGCTGCTCTGTTTCACTTCTCATTCGTGGCCTTTCAAGAATCGCCGCTCCGGCGATGGTCACAATTCTACTGCACACCCTTCATTTCGTAACCATCATTCTGTTATCCCGCAACATCAGGGTTGCTTTCGGGCCAGCAGCGTTTTCGAACACGCCGGAGCAGATCACGGCTTTGAGGCAGTCCAAAGGCTCAACGCGTCGGTGTTTCTCGGCCACGTATCACAACGCGACGGCGTGGCGAAACCCGCTTCAACCAGCAGGCCAACCCACTCGTCCTCACTCCAAGCCTTGGTTGTGTTGCGATAGACCCGTGTTTTCCCATCGCCTGACTCGGTGATGATAAACGTCTGGACGGCCACCCGCTCGTCCGGCAGCCACTGATTCTCCGTCCGGCAGCGATGCGGATGATCCGAAAACAGGCCGGACTGGAATTCCTGCCCCGTCGGCTCGCCACGGCCCACCGCCTCGACGGCACAAGCGGACTGCACCTCGACGATCAAGCGGCCCCGCGGAGCCAGACTCCTCCACACTCTCTTGAGGATGGCCGACACCTCCGCAGGAGAGAAAACGTTCAGTTCACCGTAGAGAATCATCGCCAGGTCGTATGGCCCGCCGAAGTCCACGCGGCGAATATCGCCCAGAATGAAGTCACACCTCGATTCACTGGCGTTGTGTCGCCGGGCGTATTCGATGGAAGCGGGGCCAAAGTCGATACCGCGGCAATCGTGCCCGAGCCTGGCCAGCCGATGCAGGTAGAGCCCCGGCCCACAGCCCAGGTCCAGGATACGCGACGGTTCTGCGCTCAGCAGATGCTCGTGGATCCACGCCACCTGCCTGTCGATCCATTCGCTGCGACGGCTGGCGAGGTCATGGGCCTGCGACAGGTGCTCGTTCAGCATCCGCCTGCTGAAGTCGGGGTCGTCCCATGGGATCTTATAGGCCCCGCTCCAGATGTCCTTGTGAGGCGTCATGTATTCAGCCCTTCCGTGGCCCGATTCAAGAAGAAACGCCCTGCACCGGAGCCGAGAAGGCGCCGTCGCCTGATTCGTTCACGCCTTTTTTCAAAACATGGTCCCGTCATCCAGGTATCTCCACGACGGTCCCCGTCGCACAGCCGGCGCATCGGGCCGGAAACTCACACCATAACCGCGCGGCGGCGGCGAATCCGGTGCAATGACAAGGCAACAGCCGCGACACCTCCAGACGTCGCAGGGCGGCGATCGTCTTTTCCATCCGCTCGTCGCCGGCGTTGACCAGATGCGTGCCCCCGATCACCGTATGAATGGGCCGGCCATGCGTCAACCACTGGATATACTGCAAGGTATTGATGATCCCCGCGTGGGCGCAGCCCAGGAGGACCACCGTCCCCACCGAGGTCTCGATGAACGCCGCCTGATCGTCCACGAGCTCGTCCGGGGTCGTACACTGGGGATCCTCGAAGAAGGCGCCCCCTGTATCCTCAAAGCCCGCGACCCGTGGGATGGGCCCCGTCACGTGAAACCTCGGGCAGACCTCCATCGGGTCTTCCACCCATACCAGTTCCGCGTGTCGCCGCACCTCTGGTTCATCGATATCGGGCATTCCCACGTGACGGGCGGTTCCATCCCGGTTTCGCGCGTACTTTGGCCCGAACGCGGCGGGATGAGCGTAGACCCGCGGCCGCCACGCCACTTTCAGAGCCTCCGCGAGGCCGCCCGTATGGTCGTAATGGCCGTGGCTCAAGACGATGGCATCAACGTGATCCAGCCGAATCGCCAACTGCCGCGCGTTGCGGGCCAGCACGTGGCCCTGGCCGGTGTCAAAAAGAACCTCCGTTCCATCGAGCTCAATCCAGAACGACAGCCCGTGCTCACCGAGCAGACCTCCTCGCCCGGCGGTATTCTCGACCAGAACCGTGATCCGCCCGTCAGCCATCCAGCCGTGTCCCCCACGCGCACACCCACGTCTGTCGGCTGGCCTCGGCGACGAACGTCACCCTCGACCGATCACCGGATGAAGTCAGTGGGCTTGTCCCCATTCGTGTTCCCTTCCTGCAGCCGTTTAGAAACCCGCTTAGTGAGCCTCTCCACCGCAGGCATTGGACACCTTCATAACCAGCACAACCTGCCTCCCCTCGGCCGCCGCCTTGAAGGCCTGACGAATCGCCGAGAAGACCACGTCCGCATCGCCCGACACCGTGCTGCTCATGTCCCGGATCTGTGCCGACAGACCCGCCTCTTCCAGGACGTTCACGAAAGCGGTGATGGCCGGACGGGTCCGTCCCGTCCGCAACGGGTACAGGCTGATTCGGCCTGAACGTTCATAATCGTACCTCGGCGACAATAAAAGGGCCGTTCTGTGTTTGCCGATGCGAGGGTTCATCCTGCGCAACAGGGGATTGCTCCGACCGCTTATCCTCCGGCGGCTTGGTCCACGAGACCATCATGCGAGTGCGGCCCCAAGGGGCCAGAAGCTCCCGCAATTCACCCGGCGAGAAGAGATAGGCTGACGCATACGGCTCTTTGCCCTCGGACACCCGCTGTTGATTCAGCGGGGCAAGCCGATTGAGCGTGCCGACCAGAAGGGTCCCGCCGGGCCTTGTGCAGCGGACCATCTCCCGAACCACGGGGACCGGATCGCCAACGAACTCCAGAACGGCCATCGATGCGACGACATCGAACGAGGCGTCTTCAAAGGGAAGCCGCCGGGCGTCGGCCACCTGAAACGTGCACCCCGGCACGGCCGCCCGCGCCGCCGCGATCATCGCCGGGGCGACATCGACCCCCGTGACTCGATAGCCCCATTCCGCAAAGAAGGCGCTCCAGTGCCCGGTGCCGCACCCGACGTCGAGCAGCGTCTCACCCGCCCGCGCGCGGCGAAGGAACCGGCCCACGTCCTTCTTCTGAGCCGCATCATGGAGCTGCCCCGTCGGGGTGTCATACCACCGGTCGTACTCGCGGGCCAAGGGCCCGAAGTCGAACAAACTCTTGTCGGAGCCGGTCATGCGCTCCACCCATGCCTTACCACGTCCCACACCCGGCGGACATCCTCGGCACAACCATCCTGCTGAAACTCGACCACGGACTGTTTACGGATCTGTGCGTCCGTAACGGCCCGGTCGTATCGGACGCGGCCGGCCAGGCGAAGGCCGCGCTCCTGGGCCTGGCGTTCGATATCGGCAGCCACGTCGGGATTGAGATCCCACTTGTTGACGCAAACCAGACCCATCACCCCAAAGTGCCTGGCCACGTCCGCCACGCGGCCCAGATCATGCAGGCCGCTCAGCGTCGGCTCCGTCACAATCAGCACCAGGTCCGCGCCCGTGATCGAGGCAATCACCGGACAGCCGATGCCGGGCGAGCCGTCGATCAGCACCAGTCCCAGGCCCCGCTGCCGAGCGATCGCGCCAGCCTCTTTTCGTACGGTGCTGACCAGCTTGCCGGAGTTTTCTTCCGCGATGCCGAGCTTGGCATGCACCATCGGTCCGTGGCGGGTCTCGGACACGTACCACTCCCCGTTGACCGCCGGGGCGAACGTAATCGCGCTGGCCGGGCAGAACCACGCGCACACGCCGCACCCCTCGCAGGCGATGGGATCGACCCGGTACGTTCTGCTCACTCGGGCGTTGCCTGGACCGTCAAACGAGATGGCGTCGAACCGGCACAATTCGGCGCACTGGCCGCA
>DSDH01000372.1 GCA_011055475.1 Phycisphaerales bacterium
CTAGAGCAGTGATATGGATGAACCACTGCGAGGTTGAGCTGATCGATTGTGTTGTTGAAGGTTCTTTGTCTTGCGGAATAGAGGTGGGTCCTTCTCGGAATGATGTGGTCATTAGAAGGTGTCTGGTGCTTGGAAGCTCGAAGGAGGGCATGGTCGTCGATTCGAGCGGGGGGCGTTTTCTGATAGAGGATTGCGTCGCTGAGGGGAACGGCTGGTCGGGAATCCGGGTGGGGCGAATGAGCGCGGGGGCGATCACATCATGTGTGATGAAGGGTAACGGTACCGGGATTACGGTGGAACACACGTGCGACGTCGTCGCCGAGCAATGTGTCATGGAGGGGAACGCGAAAGGGATTCATGCGCAAGGCGGAGCGAAGTTGAAGGTGGTTGGCAGCAAGGTGAGCGGGTGTCTCAGTGATGCGGTGTCCCTGGTTTCGGATGTGGATGTGTCGCTGGAAGGATGTACGATAAGCGGGAATCGTGGTTATGGAATAGTCTCCAACAGTGGGGCACGTATTGTCGTGTCAGACTGTGAGATCGGGAATAACGGGGAGTATGGGATATCTCTACTGAATACGACGAGGGGCGGGCTTTACAGGAACACGATTTGCGGGAACGGCAAAGGGGGATCCGCAATCTACGGATCGGCGCAGATCGATGTCGTTTCCAATGAATTCAAAGCCAATGCAGGACATGGTTTGTTTGTGAGCGAGCAATCGTACGGGAAGGCCGAAAAGAACATCTGCGAGGGCAACAGCAGAAACGGCATCCACGTCAGCAGTCAGAGCACAGGGTGGAGGATTCGGGAGAATACCTGCATCAAGAACAAGGAGGATGGGATATGTGTGGCCGGTGAGGCGGTCTGCCCGACCGTAGAGAGGAATGTCTGCCGCGAGAACGGACTGAACGGGATTGCATTGCGGATGGGTTCACGAGCGACGGTGAATGAGAATCTCTGCATGGATAACCGTCACTATGGGTTGAGCGTGGACGTGTTAGCGTTCATGGCGGGCCAAGGAAACACCTGGGAGGGCAATCTGAAGGGGCAAGTGCGCGTCGAGCAAGGTGAGATTGGACGTGTTCGGGATTTTCTGCCCGTGCGCGATTACAGCGAACTCGAAAGGATCGCCAAGGGACTGAGACGCCGCGACAGTGTGACACCGGAGGGCAGGTCGAGATTGAGCATCTTTTACAGCCAGCTAGGCAATGGATGGGGTAGCCCCGGACATGAAGGATTCGAGTGGTTCTGCAGCCTGATCGATGAATGGATGGCCAAGTATCCTGACTCGGTGACGGCGTGTACTCTGAAATTGTACAGCATCTATCGTGCCGCGTGGGCGGCTCGGGGGACCGGGTACTGGGCAGAGACTCCGGTGGACCAACGGGAGCGTTATCTGGCGGAACTTGAGCGCGGCTGGGAAGTGGTGGAAAAGGGAATGGGATTGGCTGAGCAGGATGGCGAGCTATACGTGCATGCGCTGGCCATAGCGATTGAAATGGGCCAACCTGCGGAGGTGGTGGAGGACGTGTTTGCCAAAGGCGCGAGGATTGCCCCGGGATATTTCAAGATCTATTCGACGCGTTCCCGTTATCTGGCGGAGCGTTGGGGAGGAAGGCCCGGCGAACTGGAGGCCTTCATGGATAGGGCCTACGAGTTGACGAAGGAATTCGAAGGGGCCGCTATCTATGCCAGAATCGCGACCTATCAATTGGCCGTGTACGGGCCGTCGGAGTTCGAGACACACAAGATTGGATATGAGAAGCTGAAAAACGGGTTCCGGGATGTTATGGAGCGATATCCGGATTCCAAGCGTTTTACGAATGCATGTTGTGCGATTGCGGTAATGCACGGGGACAAGGATTTGGCGAGGAAGATGTTCGACAAGATGGGAAAGGAATGGCTCAGAGAAGTGTGGAAGGATGAGAGCCGATACCAGGAGGCACGAAAGTGGGCGTACGGGCTGAAGGCGACTTAGTCGGCTGTGCCGCTTCGTCAGCTTGGGTATTCCATGAATGGCGGAGTCCGTTGGCCGTCGGCAGGTCTGGAGTGTGGGCCCGGCTACGTAAAGACGGTGAGGCGCCGAAGGCGCAGTCCGCCCGTGTGCTTTCGGGAAGCCTGAAAAATCTTCGGTTGTGAAGGGCGTTGTGGGTCTGCGGACGGGGGCCGAGGATCAATAGGCTTCAACGAGGCTGGCCTGCTGCGGGAGGGCATCCCGGCAGGTCCACGACATCCAGGCATCCGGATGTGCCGAGAGCGCACCGGCGTGCTTGTACAGGGCGGTTATTGGTCTCGCCTGATGGGCTCGACGTGGAAGACCCACGGCCAGAGCTTGCCCGTCACGAACAGGCGGCCCCCCTCAGCGTCGTAGGCGATGCCGTTGAGCACGTCCGCCCGCCGAGCGGAATCGGTCTCCAACAGCCCCGACAGATCCCAAAAGGCCTCGACCTGCCCCGTATCGGGATGGATCACCGCGATGCGGTCGGTCTGCCAGACGTTGGCGTAGATGCGGTCCTTGATATACTCAAGCTCGTTGAGGTGTTGGAGCGGCCGGCCCCCGGCCGTCACGCCGATCGAGCCGGTCGGCTCAAACGTGTCGGGATCGAGAAACGTCAACCGGTCCGATCCGTCGCTGAGGATCAATCGCCGGCCATCCCACGCCAGGCCCCAGCCCTCGCGGGGAATCGCGAACTCCTCGACCCGCCGAAACGTCGCCTTGTCATACACGAACCCCACCCCCTCACGCCACGTGACCTGGACGATCCGATCGCCCAGGATCGCGACCCCCTCGCCGAAATACGCCGCGCCGAGGTCCCGCCGCAGCACGACGTGGCCACTGACCAGCCCCACCTTCCGCAGGCTTGAGAGCCCATACCCCCCGGTGCCCTCGTAAAGAAAACCCCCCTCGTAGGCCAGGCCCTGCGTCCAGGCCTCACGGTCATGGGGGAACCGGGCCGCCACACGATACCCCCACACCGGCACACCGCCGTCCGGCTCTGCGGGCCGTCGGCATCCGCATACCAAGACCGCGGGAAGGCACATCACAAGTTGAAGCCGCCGACCGATCATCTTGGCCGGGCAGTCTAGCCGAGCCGCCGCCGGATGTCTACCGTTTCAGTTCCGTCGTGGACAGGTCGAATCCGCGCAGGATCGCATCGGCCTTGTCGCCCCGGCCTTGCAGGTAGTACACCCGCATCAGCTCAAACCGCGCGGCGATGTAGTAATGCTTGCTGAAACCGTCCTCGATCTGGCGGTGCCGCGACAGATACGTCTGCCAGCGCTCCTCGGCCAGGTCCAGCGTCGGGGCCGTGGCGGCGTAGTGGAAGTCATACGTGATCGTTCCCGGCGCAAAATCCTTCCAGTTGGACCGGGGTGGGTACAGCGGCTGGTAGGTCTGCTGCTGGGGGTAGGCCGTTTGCGTCGTGTACCCGGACGCCGCCCCGGAGGCCTGAGCAGGGCCCGGCGGGTACTGGTCGCACCCCGGCGCGAGGACCGTGCATGCCGTCATCAGGACCGCGAGAATGAGCGAGAATACATGTTTCTGCATGGCCGTTTCCTTTCCATGCCGTGCGGGACGCGCCCGCCTGCCATCAGGCATCATCGGCATACGGAGCGCCGACGGTTCAAAGAATCACGGTAGCCGGTCCGATAAGGCGCCGGGCCTGAAAGGGTTTCAGTGGCCGCGGCCAGAGCGTCGCGTGAACAGATCGTACAAAATGGGCACGACCACCAGGGTCAGCACGCCGGAGACGAAGATGCCTCCCACGGTGGCGATGCCGATGTCATTCCGCAGCTCGGCCCCGATGCCGCGCCCCAAAGCCAGCGGCAGCATTCCGAGGACGGCGGCCAATGTGATCATGGTGATCGGCCGCAGTCGCTCGGTCGCCGCGGAGATCATCGCCTTGTGCCGCGGGACACCCTCCCGCACGTGGGCGTTCATCTGGTCAACGATCAGGATGGCGTTGTTGACCACGATGCCGATCATCATGACGATTCCCATCAGGACGAAGATCGCCATGTTGCGGCCGGTCAACGCCAGGGCCCAGAAGACGCCCGGCAGGGCCAGGGGAATCGTGACGAGGATGAGCCAGGGCTGCTTGAACGATTCGAGGATGGCCGCCAGCGACAGGATCACCAGCACGATGGCGATCAGTCCGGCCTCGCCCAATTCGGCCTGGGTCTCGGTCATGAGTTCATAATCTCCGGCGAAGTTGTACTCGTAGCCCGCCGGCAGGTCCGCCGCCTCCTCGAACGACTGGCTGAGCTCCTGCACAGCCGTTCCCAAGGCCTTTCGGCTGTCGATGTTGGCCAGCAGCTTGGAGATGCGTCGCTTGTCCTTGCGGGTGATCTGAACGGGCGCGAGGGTCTGCTTGACCTCCCCGAGGTGTTCGAGGACAAGCGGTCGACCCGGCGCGCCGGGCAGGAGGAACTCACCCACCTGTTGTTTGCCTTCGATCTCGGCCAGTTCGACCACGATGTCGTAGGAGCGATCCCCCCGCTTGAACGTGCCGGCTTTGAGCCCTTCCAGATTCGCGCGCAGGGTCAGGCCAAGCGTGGTCGCCGGCAGCCCCAGGTCGCCGAGGATCGCGCGATTCGGCCGAATCCGCAATTCGGGCTTTCCGATTCGGACCGTCGTATCCGTGTCGGTGAAGCCCGACAGCCCGCGGGCGGCTTCCTGGGCCGTCAAGGCCAGCGCATCGAGCCGCCCCAGATCGGGCCCGGCGATCTCCATCTCGATGTTGTAGGATTGCCCCCCGACGATGGTGGGCACGCTGACGGTGACGGTGCACTCCGGCACGGCTTGCAGACGCCTGCGGACCTGCTGCTGGAGTTCGCGGATGGACACCGCCCGCTCGGTCCGCTGGGAGAAGGTCAGCAGCACTTGGGCCAGGTACACGCCCTCCGACGACTGGCCGATGATCCCCTCCACCTTGCCGAGGGTGGTCAGCATGTGCTCCAGCTCGGGTGTATCCTTCAGCAGGGCCTCGATGTCCCGCGTTCGCCCCACGGTCTTGCCCAGATCGTAACGGGTGGGGAATTCGAGCTTGACGATCACTTGTCCCTGGTCGGGCTCGGTGAAGAACCCCAGTCCCAACGCGCGAGCCGTGAAGAAGGATTGAACCAGCAGGGCGAACACCGCCACGAGGACCAGCAGCGCGACCGCCCGGTGCCGCTCGTTGAATCGCAGCACCGCGCCGTACGCGTTGATCAACGCGCCGAACACCCGGTTCCAGCGGCGTTCCATGCGGGCCAGGATGCCGGGGCGGGTGGTCCCTTCCTTTAACAGCACCGAGCAGAGGATCGGCGTCAGGGTGAAGGAGATGAACAGCGATACCGCCGTCATGATCAGCATGGTCAGCGCGAACGGCCGCATGAAAAGGCCGATCAGACTGCCCATGACGGTGATGGGTAACAGGACGACGATATTCGTTCCCGCACTGGCCAGTACGGCGATGGCGGCCTGGCTGGTGCCCATCTCAGCGGCCGTCTTCGGATCGCCCGTTTCGACCAGACGCCTGGCGATCGACTCCAGAACGACGATGGAATTGGTGACGAGGATGCCCACGCTCATGCCGATGGCCAGCAGCGTCGAGGTGTTGAGGGTCAGATCCACCGCGCTCATGACGAACAACCCGATCAGGATCGTCAGCGGCATGGTGATCGCGACGATGATCGTCATCCGCACGTTATACAGGAACAGGAACAGGATCAGCGCCGTCAGGGCGATCCCCTCGGCCACGTTCAACCACGCGCTGTGAACCGTCGCCTCGATAAAATGCCCGTTGTCGCTGACCCAGATCAACTCCATGCCCGCCGGCAGGCGACGATTAAGCCGGTCCATGGCCTCGCGGACGGCACGGACCACCGCGACGGTGTTGGCCTCGCCCCTCTTCACGATGCGGATCGCCACGCATTCCCGTCCGTCGACACGGGCGCGTCGCCGCAGTTCGGCCGTCGTCATCCGCACCTGGCCCACGTCGCGGAGGTAGCCGCGTTGACCGGTCTGGTTGATCAGCTCCAAGTCCCCGATGTGTTCGACCTGCTCAAACTCCGCGTCGAACTTCACGGTGAACTCGGTCCCGCCCTGGCGCACGCGGCCTGATGGAATCGTGCGGACCCCCTGTTGAACCGCCGCAACCACGTCCAGGCTCGTCAGACCGCGGGCCGCCAGCCGCTCGCGATCCAGCATCACGCGCACCTCCCGTTCGGCCCCGCCGATGAGCTCCACGTCGGCCACCCCGCTGATCACGGTCAGCCGATCCCGCAGCGTGTTGTCCGCGTAGTCGTAGAGGGCTTCGAGATCGGCCCGGCCGGTCAGGGCCAGGTTGATGATGGGTTGGGCGTTGATGTCAAACTTGAGGATCTGTGGGTCCTCCACGTCCTCCGGGAAGTCCGCCCGGATCAGGTCGAGCTTTTCACGGACATCCGTCGCGGCGATGTCTACGTCCACGTGGAGCTGGAACTCCAGCATGGTCTGGCAGACGTTCTCCATGCACGCGCTGCTGACGTGTTTGAGCCCATCGATCGTCACCATCTGGTCCTCGATGGGCTTGGCCACGTCGGTCTCGATCTGCTCGGGGCTGGCCCCCGGGAACACGGTCACGATCGTGATAAAAGGCACATCCGTCCGGGGCATGAGCTCCAGGCCCATCGTGCGCCAGGCGTTGATACCCAGCAAGCTCAGGGCGATGATCAGGCAGCTCATCGCCACCGGTCGTCGTACCGATGCCGTCGAAAGGAACACTAGCGATCCTCCCCCGTGATAGTCACCCGCAGTCCATCTTCGACCCGTTCCTGGCCCATTGTCACGATGGACTCGCCGGCGGCCACGTCGCCTTCAACCACCTCGACCCAATCATCCTCCTCGATACCGAGTGTGACCGGCACCTCCTGGGCGCGGCTGTCGCGCACCACAAACACCACGTCACCGCCCCCCCGCTGCTGCACGGCAACGCTCGGCACGCCGGGACCCTCACGCTCTTCGAGCAGCACCTCGATCCGCGCCACCGCGCCGGGCACCACGCCGGGTCCCGGTGCGTCCACCCGTGCCCTGATTTCAAACGTCCGAAGCCGCGGGTTGATCGTCGGGCTGCGATAATAAATGGGCCAGTCGCCCGCCTCTCGCCCCCCGACGCTGAGCCGTACCCGTGTCCGGCCGGGCTGTACTTGGCCGTAGTACTCCCCCGGCAAAAACGCCGAGACCCTCACGGTGGAAACATCCTCGATCCGCAGCACCGGCACCCCCGGTGAGCCCGTCTCCCCCGGTTCCTGGAACCGCATGGCCACCACGCCGGTGATCGGCGCCGCGACCACCGCGTCGGCCAAGTCCTTTTCGGCGATCTCCAGCGCCGTCTGGGCCTGCTTGTGCTGTTCGGTCGTGAGGTCCACGTTCGCCCGCGCCAGCTTGAGGGCCGCCTTCAATTGGGCGTGACGCGACTGCTGCTGCTCCAGGGCGTCGGCGGTGACGGCCTTGTTCTCGAAAAGACGCTCAAAGCGCCGCAGGTCCAGCTCGGCCTTGTGAAAGTCGGCCCGGACCTTCTCCAAGTTGGCCTCGGCCTGTCGAACGCCGCAGGCGGCGACCGTTTGGTCAAGGCAACGCAACTGCACGGCCTTTTCCAGCTTGAGCCGGTCGATCTCAAACAACACCGTGCGGCCCGCCTCGACCGCATCTCCTTCCTCCACGTGGATGGCTTCGATCGTACCGGGTATCCGCGGCGAGACGTTCGCAAACGTCTCGGCCTCGAGCGTTCCCTGGAGTCCCAACCGACGCAGAAACACGCGTGACTCGGCCGATGTGACGCGGACGACAACGTCCGATGGTGTTGGGGTCTCCTCCGCCGCACCTTCCGCCGGTCCGTACAACGCACGCACCAGCCGGACCCCGGTGAGCAACGCGACCACAACCACGATGATCCCCGCTGCCCACCAGATCAGCTTGTTGGATTTGCCCTGTGGGTCTGCCATGCAGTCCTATCCTTTCTCCTCGGGGTCGTCGGAGGATGCGATTCTTGTTCGTGTCATCCCCATCGCGTTGCGCAGCGTCGCCGCCGCCACCTGGAACTGGAACCGGGCCGTCGTGTGGAACATGCGGGCCTGATCGCGTTCGGCCACCACGCTCAGCAGCGTCGGCGTATCCACCAGGCCCTCGTGCCATTCCTGCCGTGTCTGTTCGTACCGGTGTTCAGTCATCACGAGCTGATCCTCCGCAAGGCGCAACTGGTCGCGGGCGCTGTCCAGATTCCGCTGGGCCCGAAGTACCTGGAGCATGATCACGAGGCTCTGCTGCTCGCGCTCGAGGGCGGCTCGCGTCACACCCTGCTTGGCCGCCTCGTATTCGTACACGTTCGCGAAACCGTTGAACACGGTCATCACGCCGGCAAGCCCGAGCATCCACGTGCTGGAGTACCGCTGAAACGAATCGCTCGTGTTCACGCGATTGGCCACACCGACCAGGCTCGGCAAGAAGTTCGCCAGGGCGATGTGCACCTTCTCCTTCTCGATGGCTACCTGCCGGTCCGCGATCCGAAGTTGAGGATGGTTCAACAACGCTTCCGCGACAAGGGCTTCCAACGACCCCGTCGGTGGCTCTTCACCGGGCCCTGTCCTCAATCGGATCGAGGCCAGTGGGTTGAGCCCCATGGTCAAGAGTAACTGGCCGCGGGTCTGGTCCAGTATCTGCTCTACACGCTTGCGCTGGGTCCGGCGAAACTCCAGCGCGACGTGCACCTGCTCGACCTGCCACCCCAATGCCAATCCCTCGGCGTGGAAGGCTTGGACCTGCTCGGCTAGGCTCTCCGCGGCGAGGATCTGGCTGTCCAAGGCCCGGCCGACCTCCTCCAGCCCGAGGCAGTAGTAATACAGCGTCGTCACCTGCAACACGATCATCTGCCGCGTGTAGTCGGCCGCGAGCTCGGCGACCTGCTCACCGTGGGTGTGCAAAGCGTAGAGAAACCACGTCGTCGGGTTGAAAACCGACATCTGAATCTGCCAGGTGATCTCCCGAATCCGCTCATCATGCATGGGCATCGAGCCGCCGGCGATAACGACCTCCGGTTGTGGGTCCCAACGGGCGTAGGTGTAGTTCAGGTTAACGTGGGGCAGAAAGGCGGAGAAGGCGATCCTGCGGTCCAGTTGCGCGATCCGCCGCCGCACGTCGGCCACCTGGACGTCGAGGTTGTTCGCCAAGGCGATCCGCACGCAGTCCTCCAGCGTCAGCCCGCGCTCGTCGCCCAGCAGCAGGACGGTCTTCTCCGCCAGGGCCGTCTGGTGGCGCAACGTCTCATCATGCCGCACCTGGGGTGCATCGAACGCGGTGCAGCCGATCAACGCCGTCGTCCCCACGGCCGCGCATAATGCCGTCGCGAACCGCAAAGCAGCACACCGTTCAGGCGATCGCATCGCCACCCCCTCGCACGAGAACCCCATTGAAGAATAATCGCTCGATCTCGGCCAACCACCGACCCACCTGGTCAAGCTGCTGGGTCGCCGCCGCGCGAAACGCCACCGCCTCCAGCATGGCGTCCAGCCCCATCGTCACGATTTGCGAATCCAGCGGAGCAAAGAGGCCCACCGCCACGCCCTCGTCAATCACGGCGGCACACTCGGCCTGAAGCCGGTCAAAAACCGCCCGGATGTCCGCCATCAGCAGATCAGGCTCGATGGTGTGGCGGGCCTCGGCCTGGAACACCTTGTAGAACAGCCGAATCTCCGGCAGGTTGTCGCGGATGACGGCGTTGTGCGCGCGGATCAATTCTCGAAGCCGCATATCGGGCGGGGCGTGGAGCCGCAGGATCGGCGTGAGCTGTTCCTCGATCCGCCGGGCACACCGCAGCAGAAGCTCCTGAAAGAGGGCCTCCTTGCTGTCAAAGAAGTTGTACAAGGTTCCCGTGGCGAACTCAGCCTTCTCGGCAATCTGCTGCATGGACACCCCGTGCAGCCCGTGCTCGCCGAACAGTCCCAGCGCCGCAGCAAGAATCGCCTCGCGATGCTGCCGCCGCTCCCGCTCC
>DSDH01000006.1 GCA_011055475.1 Phycisphaerales bacterium
CGGGATGACGATGGTAGGGGCCAGGAAATCGTCGGGTGGCAGCCTTTTGCCGAAGGCAAAGGGCTGGCCCGAACCACCACGCCTGGCTCTTTGATTCACACTGCGAATCAAAAGGCCGCCACTCGGCCCGGCGGAAGGACTGTTCGAACGGATCCCTCCCATCCGGGCATTCGGCCCTCCGGTCGGGATCACGGGGGGCCGTGCGGGCGGGGGGGCTGGTGCCCAGATGTGCGTTCTTTGTGTATGATGAAGGGCGGTACGGCGTCAAAAAGGGTAGAGTTCGACGAACGCACGATGATGGCCACATCGCCCCAAAATGAATCGGCGCTGGCGTCGCAGGCGTGTCGCGGCGACCGCCGGGCCCTTCGGCGGCTGCTGTTGCAGCAGTGGTCCTGGATGCGCGCGATGGTCTGGGGCATCGTAGGCGACCCGCACGATGCGGACGACGTGCTGCAAGACGTGTGCGTGCGGGTGCTGAGCCGGATCGAGACGCTGCGCGAGCCTGAGCGGTTTCGGCCATGGCTGGCCAGCGTGGTCCGCCATGAGGCGATCAGCTTTCGCCGCCGGCGAAAACGGCGGCCGGGGCCGCTCGATCCGGTCCGGGCCGAGGGCATACCGGCGGCGGGGACGGCCAGCGCTGAGGACCAAGAGGACCGGCGGCGGCTGCACGAGGCGATCGAGGCCTTGCCGCCGAAGTATCGGGAGGTGTTGATGCTGCAATTGACGGGTCATTATTCGTATGCCGACATCGCGGAACTGCTGGGCGTCCCGGTCACGACCGTTCAGGTCCGGCTGGTCCGGGCCCGGCGGATGGTGCACGACCACATGATGGGGATTCCGGTGAACAGGGTGCCACGAACATGAGCCAGGAAGACATGAGCGAAGATCTGCTGGAAATCCTGATCGGCAGGCATATCGACGGCGAGATCACCCCGGCCGAGCAGCGGCTGCTGGAGGCGCATCTGCGGGATGAGCCCGAGGCGCGGGCGTTGTTCGAGCGGCTCACGTCGCTGCACGCGCGGATAGAGCAGGCCGTCGGATGTGCCAACGCGCAATCCACCGCGGCCGAGGTCATTGTGGATCGTGCGCTGGGCCGGCGGCGGTCGCCCGTGGGCTGGCTGGGTGACGTGGGGCGCCGCTTTCCGTTCGCGGCGGGTCTGGCGGCCGGCCTGCTGATCGGCGTGGCCCTGCTGTTGGCCGGTCGGCGGTTGGGTGTGGGCTCGCCGGGGTTGCCGGACGGCGGTCCGCAGGTCGCCGGGCTACCGACCGGACAGGAGCCGGCGGCCACGCTGGACGCCTCCGATGCGATGGGGCCCAGGCGGAACATTGAATGGGTGAGCTTTACCGATCAGGCCGGGGGCGAGTGGCTCGTGGAGGGCTATCGCTACCGCACGGACCCGCGGGCCCGGCCATGCGGGCTGTAAGCGGGGCAGGACCGAGCCCAAAGCGTGTGAATCCAGGGGCTGAGAAGGGAAAGGATCGAACTATGAGAACGCGGACGAAATGGGTGGTGGCTATGTTGGTTGTGGCCGTGGGTCCGGCGGTTTGGGCCCAGTCGGCAGGCCGGGCCTATCAGGCGACGCCGGGCCGGATCGAGACGGAACATTACATTTATGACCTGTACGGCGGTCCGAACGGCCGAATGATGGGGGGCTATGGCGGCTTCGGCGGTGGCATGGGCGGCTACGGTGGCGGCAGGGGTGGCTACGGTGGCGGCATGGGCGGCATGCTCATCGCGGAGCAGGACCGGCCCTATATCGGAATCCAGCTTGATCCGAATCCGCCGAGCGAGCTGTTGGCCAAGCACTTGGGCTTCGAGCCGGGCCAGGGACTTGTCATCACGAACGTGGCCGCAGACAGCCCGGCGGACGAGGTGGGTCTGGAGCGCGACGACATCATCATCGAGTTTCAGGGCAAGCCCGTCCGCGGCCTCGAGGCGTTCGTCGAGCGGGTTCGCGGTCAGGAGATCGGGCAGGAGGTCGAGCTGGTCGTTATCCACGAAGGCGACCGCCGGCCCGTGCATCTGAAGCTCGCCCGCATGCGCGACCGGGTGCAGTGGAAGTATCCCTTCGAGCCGCAGATGGAGATGTGGTCGCCCGGTCGAGTCTTTCGCATTCCGCCCGGTCAGGACGACTGGATCGAGATCCCGTTTGACCAGATGCCCGACCTGGGAACCGAGCGGCGCGACGTGCGGCGGTTCTTGCAGGAGATTCGGACGTACCACCACGTGGACGACCAGGGTGAGCTGACGGTGACCATCGTGGGCGACCCGCGTCAGGAGGATTCGGCGTTGATTGTGGAGTCCCAAGGCACGCGGATCGAAACCACGATCGGCAAACTCGACAAGCTGCCGGACAAGTTCCGCGATCGCGTGGCTAAGATCGTCACCGAGGCGGCCGAGCAGGCCGAAAAGAGGTCGCGCCGTGATCGCGTGGTTCCACAGCCGCCACTCGATGTGCGGCCGCCGCAACTGGATCTGCCCCGGTGGCGCGAGTTCATGGAGGACATGGAGCGGCGCATACCGAGGCTGGCCCCGGCCCACCGCGATAAACTTCTGGACGAGCTTCGGGAGCGGATGGACCGGTTGGACGATAAGCTTGAGGGCATGCTCGAACGGCTCCGGGAACGGCCGGAGGAGATGGTGCCCGGATTGACGCCGTCCGACCGACACAGGCTCATCGAGGAAATGCGCCGTCGTATGGACCGGATCACTGAGCAGATGCACAAGATGCAGCAGCGGCAGGAGGAGCTTTTTGACCGTCTGCACCACTACCTTCGGAGTCGCATGGATGACGAGTTTCAGGACAGGTTTCTTGAACCCAAGAATAATGCAGAGCAGCCGCGGGAGCCGGCCCCGGGGCCGGGCCCTTCGAGCGAGCCGGTCACGTGATGCGGCTGTAGGGCGGGGGGGCGATTCGACCGGGCCGATGGTCCATGAACCGTCGGCCCGTGGTGTTTCCGCCGGGCCCTGCGGAGGGGCGTACCGCAATCCGCCGTGCCAAGCCCGGATCAGTCCCTTGTGAAGGATCGCGGGGGCCGATACACTGGGGGACGTGCGAATTCCATTGACCCATTATGGTCTGCCGCAGGTGGCGGTGTTTCCGGCGGTTTTGCTCGCGGCCATGGGTCTGGTCTGGTGGGCCGGGTTCGGACGCTGGCCGGATGCGGCGGTTCTCGTGGTCGAGGGCGTGCTGGTGGTGTTGCTGGCGTGGGTCGTGGCGTTCTTCCGCGACCCGCATCGGGCGGTGCCGGATGATCCGCATGTGCTCGTGGCCCCGGCGGATGGATGCGTGACGGACATCGAGCGATTGGATTCGCATCCCGAGTTCGACGGCCCGGTGCTTCGAATCGGCATCTTCCTGAGCATTTTTAACGTGCACATCAACCGGTCACCCTGTGCGGCCCGGGTGGAGAAGATCACCTACCGTCCCGGCCTGTTCAAAAACGCCATGCATCCCTCGTCCGGCCGGGTCAACGAGGCCAACGAACTTTGCATGACCCGTCTGGGTGAGCCCCGCGACCCGATCGTGGTCCGCCAGGTCAGCGGCGCCATCGCCCGGCGGATCGTCTGCACCGCCCGCGAGGGGCAGGAATTGGCTGGCGGGGAGCGGTTCGGCATGATAAAATTTGGATCCCGAACGGAGCTTCTGGTGCCGTATCGCGACGACGTGGTCTGTGCCGTCGACATCGGCCGGAAGGTCAAAGCCGGCGCGACCGTGATGGTGCGGTATGCGGCGCCGGTCGCCGATCCACATCGGTGAACGGACGGTGAGGGCCATACGCATGGCCAGGAATCGTGGGGACGATTTGAAGAAGACCAATCTGCTGCGACGAGTCCGCCGCCAGCGGCTCAAGAGCGTGACGATCCTGCCGTCGCTGATCACGCTGATTAACGGCATTTGTGGGTTCGCGGCGATTCTGTTCGCCAGCCGGGGCGAGGCGGAGTTCACCTTCCACGCGCTGGACTTCTCGTCCAATTTCGCGGTGGCCGGGTACCTGATCTTCATCGCGATGATCGCCGACATGCTGGACGGGCGCGTGGCGCGGATGAGCCACACCACGAGCAGCTTCGGCGGCCAGCTCGACAGCCTCTGCGACATGGTCAGCTTCGGCCTGGCGCCGGCGTTTCTGGTGCTCAAGGTGCTCGAGGGGCAGTTCATCACCCATATCACGATGGCCGGGGCGTTTGCCGGCCTGCTGGTGCGCTTCATCTGGCTGTCCGGCGGGGTGTACATGGTGTGCGCGGCGATTCGCCTGGCGCGGTTTAACGTGGAAAACGAGGAGGACGAAACGGCCCACATGAGCTTCGTGGGCCTGCCCACCCCGGCCGCGGCGGGCGTTTTGGTCAGCCTGGTGGTCTTCTACCAGGACATCCTGCTGGCCGAGGTCGGCCGCAGCGTGTTGTCGGCGTGGGTGGAGCCGGTGATGGTCTACCTGCTGCCGTGCATCGCTATCGCCTGTGGCGTGCTCATGATCAGTCGCATCCGCTATCCGCATCTGGTCAATCAGTACCTGCGGGGGCGGCGGCCCATCACGCATCTGCTCTGGCTGGCGGCGATCCTCGGTCTGATCTGGCTGTTCCGTTTGCAGAGCGCACTGGTCATCGCCTTCTGCGGCTTTGCCCTGGTGGGCTTCGTGCGATGGTTCTACTTCAAGGTCATCCTGACCCACCTGATGCGTCGGCCCGAAGCCGAGCCGCCCGTGCTGACCGTGCATCCGACCGGCGACCAATAGGCCGCTCAGCCCATCGATTCGGAGGACAACCCATGCGACGCGTGAGCCTTATCGTGCTGGCCGCCTTCTGGCTGTCGATGCCGGCCTCGGCCCGGGCCGGCGAGGCCCTCGACCGGGGCCTGGTGGCGCTGCAACAGACGGGCGGCGGCGTATTCCTGTCGTGGCGGCGTCTGGCGACGGATCCGGCCTCGACCGAATTCGATCTGGTCCGCTGCGAGCTGGACGAGCGCGGCCTGCCGCGCGCGGCCGTCAGTCGGCGCGTGGGCGGCCGGACCTGCTTCGTGGATGCGGATGTGCGGCCCGGTGCGCGGTATCGGTACTCCCTTTACGCGCGAAACCACGCCCTGCCGGGCGCCTCGGTCGAGATCACTGTGCAGGACAAGCCGCGACCCTGGCTGTCGATTCCGTTGGCCGGCGCGTACGAAGTCAAGAGCGTGGGTGTCGGTGACCTCGATGGAGACGGGCAACTTGAGTTCGTCATCAAGCAGCCCGATTTCAATACCGACCCCTACCAGAAGCCCGGTTACTGGAAACGCAGCGAGACGACGTACACGCTCGAGGCCTACAAGCTGGATGGGACGCTGCTCTGGACCTACGACATGGGCTGGGCCATCGAGGCCGGCACGTGGTACAGCCCTTACGTGGTGTATGACGTGGACGGCGACGGCCGGGCCGAGGTCTACTGCAAGGCCGGCGAGGGCGACCCGCGGGAGGACAGCGGTCTGGTCACCAGCGGCCCGGAGTATCTGGTCAAGCTTGACGGCCGCACCGGCCGCATCACGGCCCGCACCGACTGGCTCACGCGGGACGGATTCGCCGAGTACAACCGCTATCAGCGCAACTTCCTGACCGTGGCCTATCTCGATGGAGAGCACCCCTGCCTGGTCATGCAGCGCGGCACGTACAACCTCATCAAGATCCGGGCGATGAACCGCGACCTGACGACGCTCTGGGAGTGGCAATCCACACAGGAACAGGAGCGTCACAGCGGACAGGGCTCGCACGACCTGATCGCCGCCGACGTGGACGGCGATGGACGGGATGAGCTCGTGATCGGCGCGGCGGTGATCGACGACAATGGCCGCGGCCTGTGGACGCTGGCGAAGGGCCATCCGGACGCCTGCCACGTCGCCGACGTTCTCCCGGACCGCCCGGGATTGGAGATCTTCTACGGCTTTGAGACCAAGCAGGAAACGGGCGGCCTGTGCCTGGTCGATGCGCGGACCGGGGAGATGCTGTGGGCCCACTCCGAGCCGACGCGGCACGTCCATTCGCAGGGCATGGCCGCGGACGTGCTCGCCGACTCGCCCGGCATGGAGGTCTATGCCGGTGAACGCGACCTGCCCATCCGCTGGCTCTACAGCGCCGATGGCCGACTGCTCCGTGCCTATGAGCAAGAGTCCCTTTCACCGCGGCCCCTCTGGTGGGATGGAGACCGAATCCACGAGGTCTGCGTGGAGGAGTCCATCCGCCGGTGGGAGGGGCCGAGCCTGCTCGACCTGGACGGGCGCGTCGTGGCCGTTCTGGACGCCCTCGGCGACTGGCGCGAGGAGGTGTTCGTGTCGGCGCCGGGCGAGCTGCGGATCTTCACAACCACGATCCCCACCGACGTCGTCCGCCCGTGCCTGCTGGAGGATCATCTCTATCGGATGCACGTGGCCTCACAGACCAGCGGGTATTACTCCGGCGCGCACGTGGGTGCGACGGACCGGCCATGACGCCCCAGCCCGCCGTGGCGATGTACGTGCACGTGCCCTTCTGCCGCGGCAAGTGCCGTTACTGTGCGTTCGTGTCCGAGCCGGTCACCCCGGCCCGAGCCGAGACCGTCGTTGCCGCCCTCATCCACGAGGCATGCCAACGGGCGCAGCCCGATACCGTGGAGACGCTCTACATCGGGGGTGGTTGCCCGACTGTCCTGCCGGAGACCGACCTGTTGCGGTTCGTCACGGTGCTTGCCGAGTCGCATCCGCACGTTACCGAGTTCACCGTCGAGGCACACCCCGCCCAGGTGAGCGGGCCGCTGCTGCGCCGTCTGCGGGAGGCCGGGGTCAACCGGCTCAGCATCGGGGCCCAGTCGTTCGTGCCGGGTGAGTTGCAGCGTCTCGGTCGCGCGCACACCACGGCGGACGTGGCTCACAGTGTATATGCCGCCTGCCGGGCCGGATTCGGCAACCTCTCGCTGGACCTGATCGCGGCGGTGCCGGGTTCCACATTGGGCGATTTCGAGCATTCGCTGCGCTGCGCCATCGACCTGGCGCCGCGGCACGTGTCGGTCTATGCCCTGTCGTACGAGGCCGGTACGGAATTGACGCGGCAGCGCGATGCGGGTCTGATCGAGCCCGTTGATGAGGAGACGGATCGCGCGATGACCTTCGCCGCGATTGAGATTCTCGCCGCCGCCGGTTTTGAACAGTATGAGATCTCCAACTTCGCCCGGCCCGGTTTCGAGTGCCGCCATAACCTGACCTACTGGGCCAACCGGCCTTGGCTGGGCATCGGCCCATCGGCCGCAAGCTGGGACGGCGTCCGCCGCACCACCAACGTCGCCGACGTGGAGGAGTACCTTCGGCGGATCGCCGCCGACCAAGAGCCCTGGAATGAGGTTGTGAGTCCCGATCCCATCGAAATCGCCTGCGAGACGGCGGTCCTCAACCTGCGCCGCCGTGGCGGGATCGACCTGGCCGAGTACCAACGGGCCACCGGCTTCGACGCGATGGAGCTGTTCGCCGAGGCCATCGCCGAGCACGTGCAGGCCGGGTTCCTCGCGTGCCGCGATGGCCGCGTCGTTCTGACCACCGCCGCGGTGCCCGTGGCCGACCGCATCCTGTGCGACTTCGCGGCCTTGTAAGCCGCGGTCGCTCGTCCGCCGGCGACACGCCGTCCAACGCGCGCAGAAGAAGAGCCGCGGGCCTCCTGCATCCCACGGCTCTTGCGTGTGTCTCTATCGTCTCCGCGGGCCTCCCTGCCGCGGTCTGATCATTGATCCTTGGCCTCGAACTCGGCGTCGATCACGTCCTCGCCGCCCTTGCGTCGAACCTCGCCCTCCGGCGGCGGGCCCTTCGGGGCCTCCTGGGCGGCCCCGGCCGTCGCCTCCGGGCCCCGCTTCTTGGCCGCTTCCTCATACAGCACCTTACCGAGCTGCTGCACCTCGTTGTTGAAGTTGCCCAGCGCCCGGCGGATCGCCTCGCCATCGTCGCCCTTGATGGCCTCCTTCAGGTTGTTCATGGCGCTTTCGATCTTGCCGCGCACGTCGGCGGGCACCTTGTCGCCGTACTCCTTGAGCTGCTTTTCGGTCTGGTAAACCAACTGGTCGGCCTGGTTCTTCATGTCGATCACTTCGCGCCGCTTGCGGTCCTCTTCCGCGTGCGACTCGGCGTCCTTGCGCATCCGCTCGACCTCTTTCTCATCCAGCCCGGAGCTCGATTGGATCTTGATCGACTGCTCCTTGCCCGTGCCCAGGTCCTTGGCGGATACGTTCAGGATACCGTTGGCGTCGATGTCGAAGCTGACCTCGATCTGCGGCACGCCGCGGGGCGCCGGCGGAAGGTCCGTCAACTGGAAACGCCCCAGCGTGCGGTTGTCCCGCGCGAATTCCCGCTCGCCCTGCAGGACGTGAATGTCCAC
Source organism: Phycisphaerales bacterium (assembly GCA_011055475.1). Taxonomy (GTDB): domain Bacteria; phylum Planctomycetota; class Phycisphaerae; order Sedimentisphaerales; family Anaerohalosphaeraceae; genus DSDH01. Next base: position 8,359 of record DSDH01000006.1, read on the forward strand.
GCTCGTCTGGTTGTCCGCCGCCGTCGAGAACACCTCCTTCTTGCTCGTCGGAATCGTGGTGTTCCGCTCGATCAGCTTGGTCATCACGCCGCCCAAGGTCTCGACGCCCAGCGACAGCGGCGTGACGTCCAGCAGCAGGATGTCCTTGACGTTCTGGTCACCGGCGAGCACCGCGCCCTGCACGGCCGCCCCCAAGGCGACCACCTCGTCCGGGTTGATGCTCTTGTTCGGGTCCTTGCCGAAGATTCCCTTGGCGATCGCCTGCACCTGCGGAATCCGCGTCGAGCCGCCCACCAGCAGCACCTCGTCCACGTCGCCGCCCGACAGCCCCGCATCCCGCAGGGCCTGCTCGCAAGGCCCGCGCAGCCGTTCAAAGATGGGCTCGGCCAGCGACTCGAACTTGCTCCGCGTGATCGTGACCTGCAGGTGCTTGGGCCCGGATGCGTCGGCGGTGATGAACGGCAGGTTCACCGTCGTCTCCACCTGCGTGCTCAACTCGCACTTGGCCTTCTCCGCGGCCTCCTTGAGCCGCTGATGCGCCATCGGGTCCTTGCGCAGGTCGATGCCCTCGGTCTTGCGGAATTCCTCGGCCAGGTAGTTGATCAACACCTCATCCAGGTCGTCGCCACCCAGATGCGTGTCGCCGTTGGTGCTGAGCACCTCCACCACGTTCTCGCCGATATCCAGGATCGAAATGTCAAACGTGCCCCCCCCGAAATCGAAGACGGCGATCTTCTCATCCTTCTTCCGCTCCAGCCCGTAGGCCAGCGCCGCGGCCGTCGGTTCGTTGATGATCCGCTCGACCTGGAGCCCCGCGATCGTCCCGGCGTCCTTCGTCGCCTGCCGCTGGGCATCATTGAAGTACGCCGGCACGGTGATGACCGCCTGCTCGACCGTCTCGCCCAGATAGTCCTCGGCCGTCTTCTTGAGGTCCTGAAGGATCATCGCCGAGATCTCCGGCGGGGTGTACTCCTTGCCCCGGATGCTGACCATAACCGGCTCATCGGGCCCGCCCACGATTTTGTAGGGCACGAGCTTCTCCTCGCTGCTCACCTCCCGGTGTCGCCGGCCCATAAACCGCTTGATGGAAAACACGGTGTTCTCAGGGTTCGTGACCTGCTGATGGCGGGCGCTCTGACCCACCAGCCGCTCGCCCTTATCGGTGAACGCCACGACGCTGGGCGTGAGCCGGGAGCCCGACGCATTGATAAGTACTTTAGGCGCCGAGCCTTCCATCACGGCCACCACCGAGTTGGTTGTTCCGAGGTCGATTCCTATGATCTTGGCCATCGTTCCAGCTCCCTTCGAAAGAGGCATATCGCGCAAAACTCCACGTAAGCCTCTTTTGCAAACCTCGTGCCAGGTCTACCGAATGACCTGCAAACTCTTTTATTGCATAGACTTACATATTTGCGTGGCCATCGGGCCATGTCATATTGACAGTTTGATTCGGCTGTGGGGTGATTCCTGGCAGGCCTTCTACCTGCCTGAGGCGGGGTTTCCGGGGCCCGGCTGGGTCGGCTGATCGGGGGATGTGCCGCTCTCGACCGAATCGGCGTCGCTGGGCTCCAGCAGCTCGAAAATGCCGGCCAACTCGTCGACCTGCA
>DSDH01000450.1 GCA_011055475.1 Phycisphaerales bacterium
AGGCGGCGCTCAATGCCCTGCCCGGCGTCACGGCCGAGGTGTCCTATGAGAAGGCAAGCGCCCGCATCGAGACCGACGGATCGGTCGACAGCGCCCGCCTGCGCGCGGCCGTCGAGGCGCAGGACTACGGCGCCACGCTGATCGACGACCCGGATGCCACGCACCGCCAGGGCGACGGCGGCGCGCTGCACATCGCCATCGTCGGGTACCGGCTCCGGCGCCTTCGCGGTCGCCATCAAGGCCGCGGAACAAGGCGCGCTGACGGTGGCACCTGCGTCAACGTCGGCTGTGTGCCGTCCAAGGTGATGATCCGCGGCGCCCGGATTGCCGAGCTACAGGCTCACCACGCCTTCGGCGGCATCCCCCGCAACCTGCCGGTCATCGACCGCGGCGCCATGGTGCGCCAGCAACAGCAGCTGGTCGAACAATTGCGGGTCGCCAAGTACGAAGGCATCCTGGAAACCCACCCGGCGATCGAGCTGCTGCGCGGCATGGCGCGGTTTCAGGATGCCGCCACCCTGATCGTGCGCAAGCGGGGCTTTCGCTCTGCCAATAACCGATCTTAACTTCGTTTTGGTTTCTTGCGCTTTGACTTGCTATCGAGATCGTCGATGATCGGGCACCCGGCCTCGGCGCCGCGGCACAGGTTGATGAGCAGGTTCAATTCCTTGCGTAGCGTATCGAGCTCTTCCATATGGCTTTCCACCTGCTCCAGCTTCCGGTGCGTCAATTCGCGCACCTCGTCGCGCGCGTGTTGCGGGTCCTCCCGCATCTCCAGGAGCCGCGCGATCTCATCCAGCGAGAAATTCATCGCCTTGGCGCGCTGAATGAATCCCAGCCGGGACAGGTCGCGTTCGTCATAGACGCGAACGCCGGATGCCGCGCGGTTGACCGGCCGCAGCAATTTTATCTTTTCGTAATAACGCAGTGTATCGGCGGAAAGGCCGGTGAGACGGGTGACGTCGCCGATGCGATGACGGGCCTCGCCGCGGGCCTTCTTGTCGCGCCGTCCCTTTGCTGCGCGATCAGTACTTGATGATGAAGAAATACTCATTGAGCAAATACAACCCCGTCAGGATCAATGTGATGCCGGCAATGACCTCGATGCCCTTCTGGTGGCGCGACAGCATGCGCAGCGACTCCAGAAAGCCCATACTCGACGCCCCCAACAGGATAGGTATGCTGCGCCCCGCCGCGAAGGCCAGCAACAGGGCAAAACCGAACGGTACCGAGCCGATGGCGGCGCTGGCGGTCAGGGTCACCAGCAAGGCCGGCGTGCAGAAGGGGCAGATGGCCACCGAAAACGGGATGCCGAGCAGAAAAGCGCCCCAAATCCCCGTGACCTTCTTCGCGCGCAGGGAGATCCAGGGCAGGCGCAGCCTGAGCCAGCCGGGCCAGATCAATCCTAACAGGATAAGGACAGGACCGAGGACGAGTCCCCATTGGCGGCCCATGATGTCCTTTACCCACTCCCCGCCCAGGGCCGCCGCGACACCGAGCACCACGTGCGTGGCGATCAGACCGGTGACGAAGGCCCCGCCCAGCAGAATCGCGCGGCGCTCCTCGTGCGCCTTGGTGACATAGGCCAGCACCACCGGAATGGAGGCGAAGGACACCGGGTTGAAGCTGAACACGAACCCCGCCAGAAAGCCCAGGCCGATGCCCGCCAGGCTCGCCTGCTGTAGAGAAGCCTTGAGCGTCTCGGCGCTGACATCGAGGGCGGGGATCAACAGATAAAGCGCGGCGCCGAACAGCAGTGCCGCCGTGAGATACGGGCTGCCCTTGGCGGCGCGATTGAGCAACTCGCGCCCGTCCGCATGCACGCCCTTGATGGACGTGAGCACCAGCGGCGCCGTGAATAGCGCGGCAAACAGCAGCCCGGCCAGGGCCGCGAAGCCGACCGAGCCCACCGTGACCGCCAGGCCGGCCACGACCGCGAACAGCGGGATGGTGCAGGCCGGCAGGGTCAGCCCCAGTTGCACCGCGAACGGCAGTGACCGGCCGCCGGGCAACAGCTTGAAGAATTCCAGGTGCGGTACCGGGATGTAGGTGAAACGGGAGACGATGTAGACGGTGCCCATCACCGCCAGGATGACGCTGGGCAGCCAGCCTCCCCACGCCGGTGGCGGAGTGAACGCGACCGCCGCCACCAACAGGACCACCGACAGGACGCTGCGCGCCAGCCACACCGCCAATAATCCCTGACAGCAACCGGCACGCGGCTGCCGGTGGGCACGCGCCGAGAACAGCGTGTGGGTGGCGATGGTGCAGGGCTCGAAGAACGACAACCCGCCGAGCACGGCCGCGGCGGTCAGCAACAGCGCGCTCATGCCCGTGCCTCCCGTTGCGTGGCGGACAGGCGTGCCTCCAAGTCCGCCCGCAGCTTGCGCGTCGTGGGCAGGCCGGTGAAGACCAGCTCGCCGTCGACGGCGATGGCGGGCGTGGAGAGCACGCCGAGGCTCACCGCGTAGTCCATCTCGTCGAGCACATTCACCTCGCGCCACTCGATCCGGCCGCCGCCGATCTCCTCGGCGAGCCGGCGCAGCACCTCCTTGGCGTGGCCGCACTTGCCGCAGCCGGGGGAGGAAAAGACTTCGACCTTGATACTCATGCGACCCTCCTGCGGAAAGCGTTCGATGTCGTGGAAAGATTAGCTGCTGGAGTCGACTCCAGGTCAAGCGTTTTTTGTGGCGGAGATAAACACCATAGTTTCCGTCACTTATCGTCGATACGTCAGCGTCACGTAGGCCCGATCGTGGTTTCCGAACCGCCCGAACGGCGAATCCGCCGGGCCGCTGAACAGGTCGAAACCGAACACGATGTCGAAACGATCCGTCACCAGCCACTGCAGCGCCGGTCGCCACAGGGCGTCACCGTCGCGGAGGTTGGCAATCACCGCCAGGCTCGGGATCAGCGTGTCATGCAGGAAAGGCTTGCGAACCTGCATCACCAACGTCGTGCGATCGCTGGGCTCGGTGAAGGCGTCATCGTGATCCAGGATGCGCCGGTGGCCGGCCTCCAGGGTCACGTCCAGATCCGTGAGCAGGGTGAGGTCGAGGCCCAACACCGCGTTGACCTGGTTCGTGCGCCGCACACCGCCTACGGCCTCGCTTGTCTGGTACTCCCGATCCGCATATATGCTCAACTCGCCACGCCACACCGCCAGCCTCGAGGCGCGGGCAAGCGCGAGACCCGTCGTGTGAAAGGCCTGGTGGCGTTCGACCTCGCGCAGCACGCCGCCGGCTAACGGGTCGCGCTGAAACACGGCGTCGCCGCGCGGCGCGTACAGGTAGATCAACGACAGGTCCCACGGCCCGCGATGCGTGGAGAGCCGCAGCCCGAAGCGCTGGCGGTCGATCTCGGTACCGCCGTCCACGATCGTGAAACCCGGTGGCTGGGGCGCCGGTGTGTAAAACGGTTCGCCGGCGCCGGCGACCTTGTCGACCCGCTTCTGCGGCGACCACAGCGCCTCCAAGGTCCACTCGCCCAGCGGCTGCTGTACTTGCGCCAGCCACAGCGGCCGGCGCAGGAACTCGAACGGCGGCAGCACAAACTCGCGCAGGTCGCGCGGGTGAAACACATCGAACCCGGACAGAAACCCGGACGCCTGGCCCCACACGACCTGCTGCAGTCCCAGCCGAAGATCCGTCTCGCCACCCCGCCAATCAAGCGTCAGCTCGCGCAGTGAAGCCTCGCGTTCCCAACCGTCGAAGGCCGGATCCCACAGCAGGCGCGCGGCACCGTTCAAATGCAGATTCGGGGCGAGGGCCCAATCCATCTCCGGTTCGAGACGATTGCGGAACTTCACGACCTCGCCACCCGATTCCATGGCGATCTCGTTCGCCAGCATGACATACCACCGCGGCGCCTCGCCGGCGTACGCCGATGAGACCCAGGGCAGCATGGCCAGCAGGTATGCCGCCAGTCGCCGGTTCACTGCACCGGCCGGTCCAGACTTCGCGGTTCAAAGAGACCCGCATCGAGACCCGTGTCGTAACGTAACGCCGAGAACGTCAGTTCGGTCCGGTGCTTTTCCTGCAGATCGACCATCTCACGCTTGAGCACCGTCTCGATGCCCTGCACCGGCCGCAGGTCCAGTACGCGCATGCGCTTGCGCAGGCGGTCGTGGCGGTCATAGAACTCTTCCTGCAGGACGATCGGCACCTCTTTCCACACCCAGGCCAGGCGGTAGCTGTAGGGGTTGGCAGACTCCTTGGGTACACTACGGATCTTGTAGACCGACCTGCCGTCCAGGGTCTCTTCGCCTTCCAGGGTGTGGTTGTCTTCCTCGGGCTCGCGGCCGCCCAGCTCGTCGTAGGTGAAGTCCGTGCCGAGGAAGTTGCGGTATTTCTGAGCGCCGGCGATGCGCTTGACCTTGCGCAAGCTGGGCAGGTACAGCCAGCGGTCATCGTCGCGGCTTCCATGGTCGTGCAGCAGGAAGGCGGTGTTGCGCACGTCCGGCGGGAACTGGAACTGGATGCGCACCTGCTGCTCGGGGCCTTCGCTGCGGCGCAAGCGGATGAGCCGCCGCTCGCGGCGCTCCCCACCGGGGCCTTCCATCACCATCAACACCTCGGCGCGCTCGTCACGGCCGATGTCGCGCGCATCCACCGCCTGCATGATCGCCTCGCCGCTGGGGCCGCTTTGGGCAAGCGCGGTCACCGCCATAAGCGAAGCTACCGCTACCAACAACCTGCACCGGATCATGAGATGACCCCCTTGGTCGTCGCTGCCGGCCGGGGCAAGGCCAGCCGGCCCGCCAGCGCGGGCAGCAGCAGCGAGACCAGCGCGCTCGCCACGAGCACGCCCGCCGTGAGCAGGCCGATCGCTGTCAGCGGCGCGAAGTGCGAGAACGCGAGCACGCTGAACCCGGCCACCAGCACCAGGCTGTTGGTCACGACGATGGAACCGCTCTCCACCAGGGCCTGGCCCACGGCGACGTGCTGGGCTTCACCCGCTGTACGGGAAGCCCGGTAGCGATCGAGAACGTAGATGGCGTAATCGACCGCGAGGCCAATGGCGATGGACGCCAGCACCGCCAGCGGGATGTCGATATAGCGGCCCGTGAACGTCAGGAACGCGAATACACCCGCCAGCGCCAAGGCCAGCGGCAGCAGCGCCAGCCCCGCCCAGGCCGGGGACCGGTACAGCACCAGCAGCACCAGGAACACGGCGGCGAGCGACAAGCCGAGGCTGCGCAGTTGGCTGGTCACCACCAGATCGGCCATGGCCACGTTCACGTGGGCCGGTCCACCGAAGGTGGCCCGGGCCGCCGTGCCGAGGTGCTCGCTGGCCAGCCGTTCCATCGCCGGGAGCAACGCCCGGGCGGTGGAGGCATAGGGGTTTTTGAGCTGGATCCACAACAGCGTGCGCTGGCGCCGGCCATCGATCCAGAGCTTGAGATCGTTGGGGTCGCCGCTCGATTCCAGCAACAGCAGCTGCTGGGCCACGGCCTGGGGGGAGGGCGGCAGGCGTTCCTGGGTGGGATCGCCGCCGTGCAGGACCCGGTTGCTTTGCTTGAGCAGGTCCGCGAGGGACGTCACCTTGCCCACCTGGGGCAGTGCCGCCAGGGCGCTCTGCAAGGCATCGATGCGTGCCAATAGCCGTGGATCTTTCAGTCCTTCGTCGCCCGTCATGATGCGGCCATAGAGCATGGTGGTGCCGCCAAGGGTTTGGTTGAGGCGCGTATCCGACTCGAACAAAACATGCCCCGGCTTGAAGCGGTTGACCCAGTTCTCGTCCACGTGCGTGCCCGCCGCCCCCCAGGCGGCGAGGCCGCCGAGCACGGCCAGCGCCAGACCGATCGTCACGGGACGTTGCGCAAGTCTGTGTCCGAGCTTGCCAAGCCCCGGTTCAAACCGGGTCGCCGCGGCGTGTTCCCAGTCCCGCGGCCGCCGCAGCAATGCCAGATAGGCCGGCGTCAGGGTAAATGTCAACAGATAGGCCACGCCGATGCCGAAGGCCGTGAACAGGCCGAAGTGCGTGAGCGGGACGATCGGACTGGCCGCAAGGGCCAGGAAGCCGGCGGCCGTGGTGATCGAGGTCAGGGTGACAGGCCTGGCGATGCGCGCCAGCGCCGCCAGCAGCGCCTGGCGGCGTGGTTCGCCCAAGCCTTGACGGCGGTAGACGCCGAGCAGATGCACCTCGTCGGTGATGCCGATCACCAGCAGCATCACCGGGATCAGCGTGGTCGGCAGATAGACCGGGACCCCGAGCGCGGCCAGCAGGCCCAGGGTCCACACCACGGTGATCATTGCCGTCAGCACCGGCAGCAGCGCCAATCCGATATGCCGGAAGTACAGCGTGAGCAGGGTCAACAGCACCACCACCACGATGGGTGCGAGCCGCCGCAGGTCGCTGCGCATGGCGGCGCCCAGCGCGCCCTCGATCATCACCTTGCCGGAAACGAGGATGCGATCGCCGTTGCCGGGCGGCGTGAGTTCCGACAAATGCCGCATCACGGCCGCATGGACGGCTCGGCGCGTGCTTCCCTCGGCGATGGGCGCGTACACCGCGGCCACCGTCCCGTCGGCCGACACCAGCCGGTTCACGAACAAGGGATTGTCACGCACCTCGTCACGGATAGCCTGCGCAGCGGCGGCATCGGGTGGAATCGCCTGCAACGGCGGGCGCATGAGGAGCTCATCGGCTTGCGCCACCACGTTGTCCAAGGCCGCCAGGCTCGCCACGTCTTCCGCGACGATGCCGGGTTGGCCCGCAAGGAAATCGCTCAGCGCCTTGAGCCGTGCCAGCGATTCGGGATTGAACACGCCCCGTGCGTTTTCCACCGCCAGGATCACCAGATCGCGCACGCCGAACTGCTGCTCGATCCGTTCCTGCAGCAGGCGCGCCGGGTGATCGGCCGGCATCATGTTGAGCACCTCGTCGTCCACCGTGAGCGTCGGCAGGCGCGAGGTGAAGCCCACGGTCATCAGCAGTACGACCAGGATCGTCAGCTTCGGAAACGCGGCCGCCCGCCGGGCGAGCCACAACATTGAATGCAGCATGGAATGCGATACCTCTTGTTTCCGGTGTTTTTGCTGATCTTCCGCATCGACGTGCGAGGGGTGAAATGCGAACGAGCAGTAGCCTAGCCGGTGACCGCCGCGGGCACGCCGATGCCGTTGAAGGCGAACGCCAGAGTGACGTTCTGCACGGTCTTGCGAAAGCTCGCCTTGCCGATCTCGTAGGCGTCCACCAAGCCGCCGAGACGCTCACCGATGAGCACCACGTCGGCCGCCTCGATGGCGATGTCGGTACCGGCGCCGATGGCGATGCCCACGTCGGCCTGGGTCAGCGCCGGGGCGTCGTTGATGCCGTCGCCCACCATGGCCACGCGGTAGCCCTGTTGCTGGAGCCGGTGTATCTCGGCGGCCTTGTCCGCCGGCAGGACTTCCGCCATTACCTCGGTTATACCGACCTGGGCGGCCACCGCCTGCGCCGTTCGCTCGTTGTCGCCGGTGATCATCACCGGCGACAAGCCTGCCGCATTCATGCGGGAGACGGCCTCGCGGGCGTCCGGCTTCAGCGTGTCGGTGATGGCGACGAACCCGACCAGGCGCTCATCCCCGGTGACGGCCACGACAGTGGCACCCTGGTTCTCCAGGCGTTCAACGGCGTCAGGCATCGCAACGACGGCAGGCAGCCGACCTGCCCTTCGATTCGGGCGCGTACGCCGCGCCCCGGCTGCGCCTCGAATGCCTCGGCGTCGAGCCGCTCGGCACCGCTCGCCTCGGCGTACTCGACAATAGCGCGCGCCAGCGGATGCTCGGAGAAGCGCTCCACCGCCGCCGCGAGGAGTACCCCCGGCACGAAGTACTTCAGCACTCGGTCGACGAGCTGCAGGATGCCCAGCTTCAGCGCCCGCGCCTGGCTCCTGTTGCCAGGAAGATCCTGAGCTCGACAAAAGCGTACAACCTGGAGTCGAGTCCAGAGCAAGCCCTGATTTGCCCTGCGCCGCCATGCCTCCCATCGTTCTCCTACAGGCTCGACGATGTCGTGGAAAGATTAGGATCTGGAGTCGACTCCAGGTCGAGCGTTTTTTGTGACTGCGAACAAAGCGCGGTCGGGGATCCAGGGTTTTTAGAAACCTTCGGGGTTTCCACCTGCACGGAAATCAGAAATTGAACCGCACCCCGGCACGCACGATGTAGTCGTTCTCCAGCGCCGTGCCGTTCAGATCCTGAACCACCGGCACCTGCACCGCGCCCTCCAGGATCCAGCGCCGGCCGACGTATTGAATGCCCGGCGTCAGGAACAGCCGCGTGCCGCCGGAGTCGGGATCGTTGCTGCCGGCGAGGCGGTCCTTGTCCTGGTGGACGAGGTTGGCCTCGATCACGCCATAGACGAAGGCCGGCGCCCCGCCGCCGAGCCGCCAGGGATACAGGCGGTATTGCAGGGAGCCATCCAGGCGGAACACATCGCCCGCCTCGAAACCGTTGGCCTCGGTGTTGGCGCGATAGGCGAGCTGTCCGTCAAACTGGTAACGCAGCGTCTGGTAGCTCATCACGACACCACCGAAATAGTCCCACGAGCCGGAGCCCGCCTGTACCGCCGCCGGCAGCCGGCCCTGCGCATCACGCTCATCGTCCTTGCCCGTGGGCGCCTTGACCCCGCCGAACGGCGCGACGCGGAAGGTGCGCTGCGGCCGGTCATATTGATAGGCGGTATAGCGTGCGAACAGGGAAAGGTCACCAAAACCGCTGGTGCCGCGGCTGACCCGTTGTCCGCCCGCGGTCAGGTCCAGATCGATGTCCCGGTAAGGGAGCTCGCCGAACAGCGCCCACCGACCCGTGACGCCGTAACCCAGCACGCTGACGGCGGCGACCTCGGTGCGATCCCGGTCGGCCCCGCTGGGGTCATCGCCGGCCTGATTCACGACCAGCTGCTCGCGGGCGATGAACACGCCCTGGGTGACGGGCAGGGCCGTGTTGAAGGTGATCGGTGCGCCTGCAGCCGGGCGGATACAAATCAGCGCAAAAACAAGCAACAGGGCCGGGGCGGGGCTCAGGACCGACATCCTGCAGTCGGTTACGAACTCGTTCATCAAAACCCCAGCCAGATGCGCAGCGGCAGGGCGATATAGGCGGCGAAGAAGCCAATGCCCCAGATAATCACCGAGGCCCAGTAAATGCGCTGATTCCATAACTGGGTCTTGTTGCAGAGCTCGCCCAGCTCCGGGTCCGACGGACAGGCGCGGCCGGGACGGTACAGTAGCCAGCCGGAAATGCCCAGCATGGCACCGGAGAAAGTGAACACCCAGATCTTGTGTTGGCTCAATGTGATCAGAAACGGAAAAGCGCTGGTCAACGCCGCCACCGTCGCCCCCAGCCCCAGTGTGACCAGGATGATGGGCAATGCACAGCAAATGAGCGTGCCGGTCGAGGCGAACAGGGCCAACCAGGTGACACCATGATCTTTTTTCATCCGCACACGCCCGGCGCTCATCGCGGCTGCTTCGTCATGCTGCGATAGGTGAAGCCCGCGTCCTTGAACAGCGGCACCATCTGCGGCTCGGTGAGCTCCACGCCCTCGCGCACGTTCACCGTGACCAGCCCCTGCTCCAGATCGACATCGATCTTCTCGACCCCTTCGATCTGCTTCAGCTTCTTTTCGATGCCGTAGGCGCAATAGGGACAGGCCAGCCCGTCCACCCGCATGGCATACTGGGTACCCGCGGCTGACGCCGCCAGACTCCAGACCAGTAACAGCGGTACAATTAAAAAGCGTTGCATCACATCACCTCGTTTGTTGCGACGTTCCTGATAACCAGGACAACCTGGAGCCGGCTCCAGGTTCCGGCCTTTTTGAAAAAATCCGACTTCGGTAAGCAGCGTACAGCCTGGAGCCGACTCCAGGTCAAGCCCTGATTTCGTCATGCTTC
>DSDH01000025.1 GCA_011055475.1 Phycisphaerales bacterium
CTCACCCCACTTGTACTTGATGGGCTCGGCGAAGGGCTCAACCGACACCTGCGGCGGGACCTTACCCAAGGCGGTCATCGCGCGAATCTCCGCCTCGTCCAGGGCGTAGTTGTAGATCCGCAGGTCATCCATGGCGCCGTCCCATATCCGGTTCGTCGCCTGAGCATTCTCGCCGATCATCACGGGGTAGGTGCTCGTGTTGATCAGACCGGTGTAGGGGCCCGCCACGTCCAGGACGCCGTCGACATACAAGCGGATCATCTCGCCGTCGTACGTGCCGCAGACATGGTGCCAGAAGTTATCGTTGACGCTGATCGTTCCATTGGGTCCGTTGCCGGGCATGCCGGGTCCGGGCGTCAGGCCGCTGAAGTGAACGCACATGGCGTTGTTGTTCGTGTTACTGCGGCTCTGCCGGGCCATGCGCCATGAGTTGTCGCCTTTGCTGACCAGCGTCGACCACGTCCGGGAGAACTGGTCCACCTTGATCCAGGAGGAGATGGTCATCGCGAAGCGCGGCCCATCCACGAAGTTCGGCTCGGTATCGGAGATCGTCACATCAATGTGCGAGGGAGCCGGGCTATTCAGCTCAAGGGCCTGGGTGCTGCCCGTTATCCAGCCAGGGATGATATTCGGAAGGGCGTTGGGATCGGGCCCATCGGTCACCCAGACGCCGTCGTTGCCGTTGGCCACGTCCAGCACCGTCGCGCCCTTGACCGCCTGCATGGCCTCGAAGTCCCAGTGGGCCATGAGCTGGTTCTGGCTCGGATCATTAACGTAAAGCGTCACGGTGTCGCTGGCGTCTTTCTCGGTGTCGGTCGCGTACAACTGCAACACGTACGTCCCCGGCGCCGTGATCGTAACCATCGGATCCTCGATCGTCGCGTCGCTGAACTCCACGGCCGCTGGCCCGGAGACCAGGCTCCACTCCATCGACAGCTCCCAGGGCCCTTGCCCCGGCTCGGGTTCCTCCGGATCAAGATCGGAGACCGTTCCGTTAAGCTGCACGGCTTGCGGGAAGACGGGCTTGGCCACGACGACGTCGGGCCCGGCGCTGACCACCGGGGGCGGATTGAACGTCGGATCGCCGCGGACGGCGCCGATGATGTAGTTGTTGTTGCTGGTGCTGCCCTGGTAGACGAACACGTACGTCCCCGGACCGAAATTGGCGCCCCACACGCTCAGTGGGCGATCGTTGTCGCCGCCGACATAGAGGTCCAGGCCCGTATCCTGAAACGTTCCCGGCGGGGCGAACCTCTGCGTGACGGTGTTGGCGTACGCCTGTGGATCCGCGAAGCGGTTGTCGACCGTGATCCAGATGAAGACAGTTCGTGAGAACGTCACCGTATATGTGACGTTCGACGCGGCCGAGTCCTTGTCGCTGTTGAAGGTACGGATGTACTCCGAGCCGATGAGGGGGTCATCCTGCGGACCGAGCGTTCCCGTCGGCGTGCTGGCCCACGTGTAGGTGCGGTCGGAGAAGATATAGTTGCCGTCCTTGACGCCGCCGTCCTGGGTCGGTAGCGGTTGCGTAGTGCCGGTGTAGGCGCCGATGGGGTCTCGGTTGCCGGACTGCCCGCCCGAGCGGACCACCGACGTAATCAACTGGGCTGGCGCTGTGCCCACAACCACCGCCAATAAAAGCGCCATCAGAAAGAGTGTTTTTCCTCTCATGTTTCGTGTCCTCCAATCAATCAATCAGCTTCCATTCAGCATCACTGCTCAGGACAACACATCACGTGCCCCGAGCAAGCCTAGATATCGCAGTTCCACGGGCGGTCCCTGCAACCTTTTCCCGCGCGTGACGCAACGCCGGCCATGGCGATACTGATAAGGCCGGCGCGCGCAAGAACGCGCCGCGGGCGCACGGATAATGAAGACGTTTCTGCTTGCATGTGTGCGATCACTTGGACCGTGTTCTCCTCCGGCAACGATCACCCTATTTCCAGCGACATCATTATACTCGAAACGCGACAGCCGAACAAGTCGTTTTCCGCGATTTCGCAAAATCTTATAACTTAAGCGCATGCCCATATCTATTTTGCGACACGAGAATCCGGCGTTGTCGAATCACCTGACTTGGCGTAAGTATCGATTTGGTAGCATCTTGTGATATAGTAAGTCCGTGGGCGGTCTTGCGGCGCGGCTGAAGAAACTGTGTTCGTCAAGCTACCCGATCCCGGTGTCTCGGCCATCACTGCAGTAAATCATACGGCGGGGTGTCGGTTTTGGAAGATCCGGCAGGCGGGAGGATGACCGGCCCACGGTGGCGGGTCTTCCGCCGCAGGGGCGATAACGGCAGCGTTTTCAGCCCCGCTCATTGAGGATGCTTGAAAAGCATGGCGGAGGCGACTTGCTGAGCCCGTTCGCCGCCGCAAAGTACCTCGACGAGCCTGAGGGCGAAGGCCATGGCGGTCGCGGGGCCCTGGCTGGTGATGCAGGGACCATCGACTACGACCGGCTCGTCGACAAACCGCGAGCCGAGTGGCTCGGCCATCGTCGGGTATACGGTAGCCTTGTCGGGCAACAGGTTGTGAGTCGCCAGCACGACGGCCGGCGAGGCACAGATCGCCGCGTACCACCGCCCCGCCTGCACTTGGGCCCGCAGCAGGTCGATCAGGACCTCGCAATCCCGCAGGTGTTCGGCGCCGGGCATGCCCCCGGGCAGGGCGATCAGGTCGAACGTGCGGTCCTGGCACGCGTCAATCCGGCAATCGGCGACAAGCTTGACGCGGCGCGAGGCGGTCACCTGCGGGCCATCGACCGAGGCGACCGTGACCTCGACGCCGGTCCGCCGCAGTGTGTCGATGATCGTCACGGCTTCGATTTCTTCCGTTCCATCCGCAATCGCCACCAGTGCCGTCGGTGCCATGATCAAACCCTTTCATCGCAATACGCTTCAAAAGAGAGTCTACGGTTTGTCGATCCGGAAGACAAGCCCCGTGCACACGACAATCGATGCTTCGGCCGGTGGGGCGGATACCGTATAATCCGGCCGACGGCGATGGTTCGCGGAGGCTGAGATGATCGACGTGACGACAATCCGTGTGGGGAGCGACAACTACAGCTACATCCTGCCCTGCGGCAAGGGGCTTTGCCTGGTCGTCGATCCCGGGTCGGCGGGGCCCGTCATGGCCGTGTTGGAGGCTCGCTGGCTGCGGCCGAGCCACATCCTGTGCACGCACGGCCACGCCGACCACACGGCAGGCGTGGCTGACCTGGTGCACCGATACGAGTCGGCCGCCATCGGACCGCAAACGCCTCTGGCGGACGATCATCTGATCGCGGGCGGTCTATCGGTGTGCCGGATCGCCACGCCTGGCCATACCGCCGACAGCGTGTGTTACCACGTGACCGAGGCCGCCGGTGGACCGGCGTGCCTGTTCACCGGGGATACGCTGTTCATCGCCGGCTGCGGGCGGGTGTTCGGCACGGACATGCAGACGATGTATGATTCGCTGCGTAAGATCGCGGCCCTGCCGGATGAGACGCTCATTTACCCGGGCCATGACTACACCGAGGAGAACTACCGTTTCGCGCTGCTCGTCGAGCCGGACAACCCCCACGTTCGCCGGGCGTTGGAGGCGATCCGTGGGCGTCCATGCGAGGCGCCCGATGTGCCTTCAACGCTGGGCAAGGAGAGGCTGACGAATCCCTTTTTGCGGGCGGCGGACGTGGCGACGTTCACCGACCGACGCCGTCGCAAGGACCGCTTCTAAGCCGTCGCGACCGCTGTCGGACGCCCGGCACGGGCACACGGCCAGGTGTTGTTGTCAGTGCCTGAACTCATGTGCAAAGGCGGTCGGTTGTCCGCGTTTTCCCCACGGAAGCCAAACTCCTTGAGTTTGTGGGGCGCAGGGGTTACTGTGACAGAGGGACGGTCCCAGTGGCGGGCCGTCGGAAGTCGCGACAATGATGAGGCTCCGCTCCGTTCGGAGACTGTGCGAACATGGAAATCCGCATAGATGCGCTGGCTCGCGAGTTGGGAGCCGAACTGGTTGGCGATGGCGCCGCCGCCGTTCGTGGGGTGGCGAGTCTGGACGCCGCCGGGCCCGGCGACGTCACCTTTTTGGCAGAGGTTAAGCGCCGCCATCAGCTCCGGTCATGTCGGGCCGGAGCGATCCTGGTGGCCGAACGCATGGATCGCGTGACCATCCCCCAGCTTGTCGTCGGCGATGTCAACGCCGCGCTGATCCGCGTGCTGGAGTTGTTCACGCCGGAGGCCGACGCCCTGCCTTCCGAGGGCATTGATCCCACCGCCCGCATCGCTGCGGACGTCCATCTTGGCGAGGGGGTCAGCATCGGCGCCTACGCGGTGCTCGAAAAAGGCGCCGAGGTTGGCGACGGAGCCATCATCGGTGCCGGGTCCCATCTGGGGCGCGAGGTCCGGGTCGGGGCGGGCTGCCGGCTGGGCGATCACGTGGTGGTGCATAGCCGTTGCCGTCTGGGCCGTCGCGTGGTGGTGCAATCCCATACGGTGATCGGATCGGTCGGCTTCGGTTACATGTTGCACAACGGCCGAGCCCGCCTCGTGCCGCACATCGGAAACGTCGTGATTGAGGACGACGTGGAGATCGGGGCCAACTGCTGCATCGATCGCGCCAAGTTCGGCTCGACGCGCATCGGGGCCGGTACCAAGATCGATAACCTCGTTCAGATCGCGCACAACGTCGTCATCGGCCGCGGCTGCCTGATCGCCGCCCTGGTCGGCATCAGTGGCAGTTGCCGCCTCGGCGACGGCGTGATCATGGGCGGGCAGGTCGGCGTGCGCGATCATTTGACCATCGGGGATGGCGCGAAGATCGGGGGCAAGTCCTTCGTTATGCGGGACGTCGCTCCCGGCCAGGAGGTCGTCGGCTATCCGGCCATGGAGAAGGGCCATGCCCTGCGGACGGTGGCGGTTATACCCAAACTGCCCGAAATGGCCGCTCGGCTGAACAAACTGGAGCGTCGCTCTGAAACCGACACGGAGTCGTCCCCTCCGGCTTGACCCGTCGGGTAAGCGATCGGGCGATGGGCCGCCATGCCCACGGCCACCGTGGCTTGGGTCTGCGTGCATCAAAGCGCCGGACGGGGGGCTTGTTTGACCCTGACGAGGCCGCGAGCCCCTGGTGGTTGGCGATCAGACGACGATGTTCGCCGTCATCCCGTTAAGGCCACCGCCAGCAGACCGCCCACGGCGGCCAGACCGATGACGCCGATTACTAGCAGGGCGATCTTCCAGAAGCTCCAGGGCCGCTGGCCCTGCACCTCGCCGGTCCGCCCGTTGATCAGAAAGCGATACACCTTGTCGCCGTACCGATAGGCACTGATCCAGATCGGCAGCAAGATATGCTTGAACGTCACGTGGTCGTGCTGTGTCGCCAGGCTCGTGATCCGCTGCTCGTCGCCCCCAATGTCGCGCCGCACGAGCCGCCGAATCTCCCCGTCCATGATCTGGCCGGCCAGTTCAAACCCCTCGGTCAGATCCACCTGGTAACTCTCGGCCCGAAACCCGCCCATGTAGGCATCCTGGTAAGGGACCAGACCGGGCAGGTCCCAGGGCTCGAGCTTCTCGGCGATGGATCGCGGCAGCGACCGACTGGCCAGCACGAGCACGTCGTCGAACGAGTGCCAGACCGTGCCGCTGACCGGCCACCATCGCGTCTTTCGCACCCGCCGCGTGCGATGTTCGGCCTTGCCGTTCCGGTGGACCGTATAGTGCTCGGTCACCCAGTAATGCTCGCCGCGCTGGCCGCGGTAGAACGTGGTCGTATCGCTGTCGTACGTCCAGTAGGGCACGTATATGCCCACGAGCCGGCCTTGCTGCTCGGCCTTCTTCTTGAGGTCGCCCGGCGCGAACCAGAGGCCGTCGATCCACTCACGAAAGCGACTCCAGGCCTGTTTGCGGTCGATCTTGAAGGGCAACAGGGCGCGGGGCTTGATCTGTCGCGTCGAATGGGCCGTCGCGACGACAGGCATTCCGCAAAAGGGGCACTCCTGACTCGTGATATTCGGCTCTGTGGTGACCTCGGCGCCGCAGTTCCTGCACCCGACCGTCAGCCGCTCGACGGTCCCCTCCTGTTCGGCCAACCCGCCCAGGTGGGATCGAAAATCCAGCTCCCGGATGTCCTCCTCGCTCTGAGGGATGGGGTTCTCGTGACCGCAGTAGGGGCACTTCTGATGGTTTGTTCCGGGCTGGAACTTCAGTTTCGCGCCGCACTGACCGCATTTGAATATCCCCATTGAGGAAGAGGCCTCCGGCCCCGCCCCGGTGTCGGACGGTGTCGGCGAATCGGTCTGCGCATCCGGGGCTGCTCGGTCATGATGCGTGCTCCAGGGGGCTATTGCGGCGGCAGCGGCGGCGGGACGGCGCCGAACAAAGAGGCCAGCTCCTGCACCTGCTCGGCGGGTGTCCACTGAGCCATGCCCTGCTTCCAGACCAGGGTTTGACGCATCAGGCGTCCATCCTGCACACAAGGCCTGAGCGCCTCGACGGTAAAGGGGCCCTGTTGCTGGCCCTGGACCGCGATGTAATACGTTGCCTCCTGCGGCAGCGGCGGCGGAGCGGCGGGCTGCGAAGCCCCGCCGGCGGCGCCCATCGCGCCGCCCATCTGGTTGGCCATGGCGAAACCCATGCCCATGCCCATCCCGCCGGCGGCCATGCCGCCGGGGTTCTTGGCCGCCTCCTCCATCGCGTTGGCCGTCTGGAACTGCGTGTACCGCTTGAGGTCGCCGATCACCCCCATGCTGGCCCGCTTGTCCAGGGCCTTTTCCACCTCATCCGGCAGCGAGATGTTCTCCACGAGCAGCTTGGTCACGTCCAGGCCATACTCGGCGAACCCGTCGCGGATGCGGTGGGTGATGTATTCGCCCAGCTCATCGTAGTTGGCGGCCAGATCCAGCACGGGGATCCGGCTCTCGCCGATGATATCCGCAAATCGGGACACGATCATGTTCCGCAATTGGTTGGTTACCTCGTCTGTGGTGAAGTGCCCGTCGGTGCCGACGATCTCGCGGATGAACCGGCCGGCGTCCTTGACCCGCACGACGTACGTCCCGAACGCCCGCAGCCGAACCGGCCCGAACTCCGGATCGCGCAGGGTGATCGGGTGCTTTGTACCCCACTTGAGGTCGGTGAACTGTCGCGTGCTGACGAAGTACACCTCGGCTTTGAACGGGCTGTGGAAACCATGTTTCCAGCCCATGAGCGTGGAGAGGATCGGCAGGTTATCCGTCTCGAGCGTGTACATGCCCGGTACGAACACGTCGGCGAGCCGGCCCTTATTGATGAACGCGGCCACCTGCCCTTCGCGGACGGTCAGCCGGGCGCCCATCTTGATCTCGTTGTCATGTCGGGGAAAACGATACACCATCGTATCACCGGTCGGGTCGGTCCATTCGATGATATCAATGAACTCGCCCCGCAATTTGTCGAAAAATCCCATGACAGGACCTCCTGTTTGGCACCCAGGGTCAGGGTTTCACGATCCGCCTCATCGGCCGACCGACAAGTCGGGCGCATTCTACCGCCGCAGGCGGCCGATCGCAAGGATAGACGCAGCCGGGGCGGATATGTGACGCAAAAGTGTTCTGAATGCCCCAGCGGGACCCCCGGCCCCCCGACAGGGCGACGGCCAGGGGCCGGCCCTGACGAGGGGGGCACCAGAGGCCTGAATCACCGTCTTTTTTTCTGCGGTCGTGGCCGTCCTTTCGTATAATCCTGCGCCTCAATCGCGTGGTGTGGAGTTTCTTTCGTGATTCGAAAACGCATCAGACTGACCGGACGGATTCAAGGCGTGGGGTGTCGGCCGTTCTTGCACAACACGGCCCGCCAGTTGAAGCTGGCCGGGTTTGTGCGCAATGACCATCAGGGCGTGACGGCTGAGGTCCAAGGTCCGTCGGGGCGGGTTGAGCGGTTCGTGCGGCGGTTGCAGGACCCGTCCGCGCTGCCGCCGCTGATGCGGATCGCCTCGGTCCAGGTGGAGGAAGTTCCCCTCGTTCGGGGTGACTGCGAGTTCGTGATCGAAGCCAGCGCCACGGCGACGGCGGGGGAAATCGCCCAAGTCAGCGTGGATACGGCGGTGTGTCGGGATTGCCTGACGGAGATGCGCGATCCAGAAGACCGACGGCATCGCTACGCGTTCACGAACTGCACGCAATGCGGACCGCGGTATACGATCATCCGGCGGGTGCCTTACGATCGGCCGAGCACCACGATGGCGGCGTTCGAGATGTGCCCGGCGTGTCGGGCCGAGTACACGAATCCGGCGGATCGGCGGTTTCATGCCCAGCCGGTGGCGTGTCCCCAATGCGGGCCGCGGTTCTGGCTGGCCGATGCCGGGGGTCACGCGCTGGAAGAGGATAGGGACCGGGTCCTGGCGGCGGTGGCGACGATGCTTCGGGCAGGCGGCATTCTCGGGATTAAGGGCATTGGCGGGTTTCACCTCGCGGTCAACGCCTTTGACGATGAAGCGGTCGTGCGGCTGCGGCAACGTAAGAACCGCGAACACAAGCCCTTGGCCATGATGGCCCGTTCGCTGGACGTGATTGACCGTTATGCGGTTGTCGATGCGCCGGCCGCCGCGCTGCTGCAAAGTCCCCAGGCGCCGATCGTGCTGCTGCCGCGTCGGGCCGTCGAACTCCAGCACGCGCACCCGGCGATCGCACCGGCCGTCGCACCGAACACCGCCACACTGGGGTTTATGCTCTGCTACGCGCCGCTGCATCACTTGCTGTTCGACGAGGAGGGCATCGAGGTGCTGGTAATGACCAGCGGCAACCTGTCCGAGGAGCCGTTGATTTGTGATAACGACGAGGCGCTGCGACGGCTGGGAGCGGTGGCCGATGCATTCCTCCTGCACGATCGCGATATCCATCGCCGGGTCGATGATTCGGTCGTGCAGGTCATCGACGGCCGCGCCAGCCCGGTCCGCCGTGCGAGAGGGTACGTGCCGGGTCCCGTGTTGTTGGCTGAGCCGTGTCCCCTGGACGTGTTCGCGGCGGGCGGCGACCTGAAGAACACCTTCTGCCTGGTCAAAGGCCGCCAGATGATCGTCAGCGAGCATATCGGCGACCTGGCCGATGCGCGGTCGCTGCGGCACTATAAGGACTCGATCCGGCATTTGTCGGGGCTTTTTGAGGTGCGGCCGCGGGTCGCGGTCTGCGATCTGCACCCGAGCTATCTGTCGAGTCAATATGCGCGGGAGCTCGAGGTTGATGAGTGCATCGAGGTGCAGCATCACTGGGCGCACGTGGCGGCGGTGCTGGCCGAAAAGCAGACCGATGAGACGGTGATCGGCTTGGTGGCCGACGGCACGGGGTACGGTCCCGATGGGGCGATCTGGGGCTGCGAGTGTCTGATTGCGTCACTGCACGAGTTTCTCCGCTTCGGACATTTGCGGCACTATCCGTTGCCGGGCGGCGACCTGGCGGCGAGGGAGGCGATGCGGCCGTTGATGGGGTTGCTGGACGTCTACGCGGAAAAGGAACCCCTGCCGCGGATATGGGAGCCGATCCTGGCGGCCATCGAGCCGGATGCGGGCCGTCGGCGGATGTGCGTGGAGCAGATCGAAAAAGCCGTCAACACGGTGCAAACGTCCAGTCTGGGTCGGCTGTTCGACGCGGTCGCGGCGGTCGTGGGCCTGGGGCGGGTGAACCACTTCGAGGCCGAATTGCCCATGGCGCTGGAGGCGATCGCCGACCCGACGTGCACCGAGGCGTATCCGCTGCCGATGGAGCCGGATTTTCAGGAGCAGCGGATCATGGATTTTGTGCCGCTGATCGAGGCGGTATTGACGGACCGGACCCGCGGCGTCGCGCCGGGCACGATCGCGGCGCGGTTTCACAACGCGC
>DSDH01000024.1 GCA_011055475.1 Phycisphaerales bacterium
GGGGCGGGGCCGCCCGTTGCCGTGTTGCGAACCGACTGGACGATACCTCGTACGCGGCTGTTCGTGTCTGTCATGCAAAACTCTCGTCCGTTAGCCTTCGATGCACTCGGCCCCCCGGCGGCCGTCAACATAGGACAACGGGAAAGGCACTGCAAGTCTTTCTTTCGCGGCGCACGTCCCGATGCGGCCATCTGCCGGACGCCGAAGGGCGGCCACAGCCAAGCCCCGGATCGGGTCCTCTTCAGAGGTCAGCCGTCTTTCCGGTCCGCCGGTATCCAGACGGACACCGAGCCGGGCTTGCACCGGAACTCGCCCCATCCTTCCTCGTTCGTGTGGACGGGCTCGGTGATATGCTCCGTCTGATCCACGTAGGCGGCATGGGGCATCCCTGTCCGCATGGATTTGACGCCTTCCTGGCGGTTGGTGAGCAGCACGGCCAGACCGCCAGACGCGGTTATGGCCGTGCCACATGTTGCCTTGATCGCCCAGCTTCCCGCGACAACATGCTACCGCTACCCTTCACCCGGCAGGAGCGGGAATTGCGCCGAAGGCGTGTGGGCCTCGGCCATGATCTGTTCGATCCGCCGCACGATGCCCGGGTGGGCCGCCGCGACGTTGGTCCGCTCGCCGATGTCCAGCCGCAGGTCATACAGCTCCAGCGGCGGCTTCGGGTCCTTGTGGACGTTCTTGCGATAGCCCTTCCACCGGCCCAGGCGCACGGCCTGCTGCGCGCCGTAGCTGCGAAACTCCCAGTACAGGTAGTCATGCCCTTGCTGTTGATCCGGCCGGCCCAGCAGCGTCGGCAGGTAGGACAGCCCGTCCGTCCCGTCCGGCGTCGGTGCGCCGATCAATTCGCAGCACGTCGGCACAAAATCCCAGAACGCCGACAGATGATCGGTCGTCGAGCCCGGCCGAATCCTCCCCGGCCAGCGGGCGATCAGCGGCACCCGGATGCCGCCTTCGTACAGGCTGCCCTTCAGGCCGCGCAGGGGACCGACGCTGTCGAAGAAGTCGTAGTCCACGCCGCAGCAGTACGTCGTGCCGTTATCGCTGCTGAACAGGACCAGCGTGTCCTCGTCGAGTCTCAGGTCCTTGAGCAGATGCAGGATCCGACCGATGTCGCGATCCATCCGCGTGATCATCGCGGCATACGTGGCCTTGGGCCTGTCGCAGGGGCTGTAACCCCCTGGATAGCCGGGGCCCTTGTAGGGCGTCTCCGGCCAGTCTTCGTCGAGGTACTCGGCCAGCGAGTCGTCGGGCACGTGCAGCGACACGTGCGGGATCAGGAACGGCACGTACAGGAAGAAGGGCTCATCCCGGTGGTCTTGGATGAACTGCAGGGCGTGATGGGCCATCAGGTCGTGCGTATACCGGTCGCCCGTATCGCCGTGGTTTCCGGGCAGGTCGATCTTCTCATCGTTGTGCCACACGTACGGGTGGTAGTACCAGTGGGCCTGCACCTGTCCGAGGTTGCCGAAGAACGCGTCAAAGCCCTGCCGGTTCGGGTGGCCTTCGGTGTCGGGCCCGCCCAGACCCCACTTGCCGAAGCAGCCCGTGGCGTACCCCTGGCGTTTGAAGATCTCCGCCAGCGTCAGGGTCCCATCGGGGATGGGCAGTTGGTAGCCGCCGGCCAGCTCGCGATTGTCGCGGATGCAGGTGTGCCCCATGTGCTTGCCGGTCATCAGGGCGCATCGGCTCGGCGCGCAGACGGCCTGGCCGCAGTAATGCTGGGTAAAGCGCATGCCCTCGGCTGCCAGCCGATCCAGGTTGGGCGTGCGTATCTTCTTCTGCCCGTAAGAGCCCAGCTCCTGATAGCCCAGGTCGTCGGCCAGGATGAAGATCACGTTGGGACGCCGGCCGCCGCGAGCCGTCGCCGCCGCCTG
Source organism: Phycisphaerales bacterium (assembly GCA_011055475.1). GTDB lineage: Bacteria > Planctomycetota > Phycisphaerae > Sedimentisphaerales > Anaerohalosphaeraceae > DSDH01. The sequence continues at coordinate 1,884 of DSDH01000024.1, forward strand.
GGTCATCGCCTGCTGCGCTGTGCCGACCACGGGCAGGACCGCGCCCGCCAGGCCCGCCTTGAGGAAGTCCCGTCGGTTAATCCGCATCACGACCCTCCGTCTGAAACAATTCCCGTTGCACAAAGACCGCCATGAAATAGTCGGTGCCGGGGATGATGCTGTGTCGCAGCAGGATCCAGCCGGTTGACTCGGCCTCGGCGGTGAGCCTGCTGATCTGCGTGCCATGGGTCGACCGCGTCTGCGAGATCGCCAGATAGCGCTCGATGATGCACAACCGGCCGGTGGGCCGCACGACGGACCGCAGATGCTTCAGATAGCCCTCGTGAACGTCCTGGTCGATATGATGCCACGTCTGGGACAGGAAGACCAGGTCGCAGGTGTTCTCGGCCAGGCCGGTGTTGTCCATCGGACACAGGTAGGGCTCGACCTGCGCCAGATCGCCGAAGTGGCTCTGCAATCGCTCCACCTGCCGTTGCTCGACCTCACCGGCGTAGACCCTGCCTTCCGGGCCGACCGCCTGGGCCATCTTCTCGGTCCAGTACCCGTCGCCCGCTCCGATATCGAGCACGGTATCGCCGTTGCGGAGGTCGAGCTCGGCCAGGACGAAGTCGCCCCGCTCGCGATACGGGTAACGGCCGGAGGTTTGGATGACCCATTGGCCCGGATCCGCGACGCGGGTGCTGGTCCAGTGCTGGCCGACGACCCATCCCGCGACCCACAACAGGCCCACGGCGACCAGGAAATGGATGTGCCTTCGTGAGATATGCATGATCTTCCCTTTCCTTTGGAACGCCGTACTTGTCGTCCTCCATCCGGAATCTGCGATGCCGGAACCCGGGTCCCGCAAGACCGCATGTTCGCATTATCGCCGATTGGCGGCCGCTTGCCCAGAGGCGGCTCGCAGGCCCCTGTTGATGGCGATCACCCCGCCTCCGGGGCCGGAAACCGCGGGTTTGCGGGGAATGTGCTTGTCGAGGTCCCGCCCCTTTGGTAGATTTGTTCGTTTGTAACGTATGTCGGCAAGTCGAAAGAAGTGCGTGCGGACGCACGCGGCAAGGGAGGTCAGATAGTGGCGGACATTAAGGACATTCGGAACATCGTACTCCTGGGGCACGGCGGCAGCGGCAAGACCACATTGGCCGAGGCCCTGCTGCACAAGACCGGCATGATCAACCGCTTGGGCGCGGTTGAAGAGGGCACGACGGTCAGCGACTTCGACGAGGAAGAGAAGGAACGGGGCAACTCGATCCATTCGGCGGTGCTGTACGCCAATTACAAGGACAAGAAAATCAACATCATTGACACGCCGGGGTATCCCGACTTCGTCGGGGCCGCGCTGCAGTCGATTCCCGCAGCCGAGGCGGCCGTGATTGTCGTCAACGCCGCGGCCGGCATCGAGGTCAGCACGCGCAAGCTCTTCGAGGCCGCCGGCGCCTTGAACAAGCCCAAGCTGATCGTGATCAACAGGATGGATACGGACACCGCCGACTTCGAGCAGTTGATCGCCCAGATCCAGGCGACGTTCGGCTCGGCGTGCCGCTGTGCGAATCTGCCCCTGCCGGACCGGTCGGGCGTGGTGGACTGCATCGTCAACGACAGCGGCGAGGCCGCCGTGTTCGACGTGGCCACCGCCCATACCGAGCTGATCGAAAGCGTCATCGAGGCCGACGACGCCCTGATGGAGAGCTATCTGGGTGGGGAGACCATCGGGCCCGACCAGATTGCCTCGGTCTTCGTCAAGGCCCTGATCGCCGGCACGATTGTCCCGATCGTGTTCACCAACGCACGACAGGAGCTGGGGGTCCAGGAGTTGCTGGACCTGATCGTGGGGTTTGTTCCCTCGCCCGCCGAGGCCGCGCCCGCCGTCCTTCGAGACGGTGAACAGGAGACCCCGATCGCGCTCGATCCCGACGGGCCGCTGGCCGGGCACGTGTTCCGGGTCAACTTCGACCCGCGGTCGAACATGAAGTACGCGTCGATCCGGCTGTTCAGCGGTCGGCTCACCGCATCGACGCCGCTGTATATCAACGACGAGAAGAAGCCCGTCCGTCCCGGTCACCCCCTGGTGATGCAGGGCGCCGAAACGAAGGAGCTGGACGAGGTGGCGGCCGGCGACATCGTCACGCTGGCCAAGGTGGAGGAACTGAGGATCGGCACGCTGGTGCACGATGGCTCGTTGACCGGCCGGTTCGCCATGCCGCCGATCCCCAATCCGATGTTCGCGCTGGCTCTGGAGCCGGCCAGCCGCGGCGACGAGGCCAAGATCAGCGGCGCGCTCGAGAAGCTCACCGAAGAGGACATCTGCTTCAAGGTGACGCACGACCCACAGACCAAGGAGCTGGTCATCCACGGGTTAGGCGATCTGCACCTGCGGGTGATGCTCTCGAAGATGGAGAAACGCTACAAACTGTCGGTGAATACCAAGCCGCCCAAGATCCCGTATCGGGAGACGATCACCGCCAAGGCCGACGGCCACTACCGGCACAAGAAGCAGACCGGCGGCGCCGGGCAGTTCGGCGAGGTGTACCTCCGCGTGGAACCCGGCGAGCGCGACATGGATCCGCCCATGCAGTACTCGTGGGACATCTTCGGCGGGTCGATTCCCGGCCAATACGAGCCGGCCATCGTCAAGGGCATCAATGACGTGATGGAGTCCGGCGTCGTGGCCGGTTTCCCCATGCAGGACATCAAGGTCAGCATCTACGACGGCAAGCACCATCCGGTGGACAGCAAGGAGGTGGCGTTCCGCGCCGCCGGCAAGGGCGCGTTCATCGACGCCGTGCAGAAGGCCAAGCCCGTGCTGCTGGAGCCCATCGTGAACATCGAGATCACCGCACCGGCCGAGAACATGGGCGACATCACGGGCGACATGGCCTCGCGACGCGGACGCGTGTCGGGCCAGGAGATGCTGCCGGGCAACATGGTGCTCATCAAGGCGCAGGTGCCGCTGGCCGAGGTCATGCAGTACAACAGCCAGCTCAAGAGCGTCACCGGCGGTCAGGGTAGTTACTCCATGGAGCTGGCCGCCTATGAGCCCGTGCCCCCGAACATCCAGCAGCAGATCATCGCTCAGTACGCCAAAAAGCGGGAAGAAGACTGAGCCCGGGAGTGCGGAGAAACGGCAGGCCCGGAAGGGTCTGCATCGGCAAAGCGGGCGATGGGAATCGAACCCACATGACCAGCTTGGAAGGCTGGGGCTTTACCATTAAGCTACGCCCGCATCGCGGAGACCACCGGCTCCGACGGTGGCGCAGGATAGCGGTTGCGCAGGTGGTTTGTCAACGGCCATGCGCGAAAAGTACCCCCAGAGTCCAATGGCGCTCCCCCTGCGGCAAGACGGTGTGGGTTCAGGGGCGATTCGGTCGCTTGGGTCGCAGCAGGACCGCTCCCAGCGCCAGCAGCGCTAGCGTGGCCGGCTCCGGCACGGCCGCCGGATAGGCCGTGGCCACGGCCAGGATGTCCGCCGCCGACAGCGTCACGTCGTCGCTCCACCACGTGGTGTACGCGTACATGGTCAGGCCCTCGTTATCCGAGCCCATCCAGGAGGCGTACCCGCTCTGGCCGGGATTGTACACGTCTCGCAAACCGTAGATGTGACCGATCTCGTGCAGGGCGATATGCTCGACGAGATACCCCCCCTGCGACACCCCGTCCGTGTCGGTTCGCCAGCTCATGTGGATGTCGTTGAAGTAGATGTCGCGTTCGCTGATCCGCCCCGTATCGGGATAGTACCACGTCACCGTGACCGCAATGGACCGCTGGGAGAAGCCCAGGATATCCGTCCACGCATCGGCGCCGAAGTGGTCGGCCGAGACCCAGGTGACGTCGTTGTGCCCGTTGGTGCCGCCCAGCTTGGCCGTGGCCCGGCTGGGCCGATAACAGTAGGTCAGGTCCGCCTCCGGCAGGCTCGTCCACGTATCGAACGCCCGCAGGACCGAGGTGAAATCACTGCCATCGGTGATATCCTTCGAGCCATACAGAAAGCCAAACGTGTAGTCGGATCGGGTCACGTAGTCGGCGGTCACCATGTGCCCCACGTCCGCCGTCGCGATCGCCTCGCCGCCGCCCACGGGTCCGGTCCCCGACAGCAGGCCCGCCCGGGCGACGCTTATCGGAGCCAGCAGCATCAGTCCCCCAATCCACGCCAGCCGTCGCATCATAGGTCCATCCTTTCCTTCAGGCCGAAAGTCGCCGTCTCATCGGCTCGAACCACGGGCGGCTTAACCACCGAAACGGCGAAACTTGCCCAGGCCCTACGACCCGCACGGCCGGCGTGACGCCTATGATCGGCGCCGCCGCGTCCGCCCGAAAACGCTGGCGACGGGGAAGCGATGTGATAGAATCCCCCCACGGGTCGATATCAGATGAGGTCCGGAACAGGAGAGCCGACCATGAGCATACGGGACATTGCCCGTCAGGCGCGGACCGCGGCCAGGCGCCTGGCGGCCATCGACAATGCGACGAAGAACGCGGCCTTGGACGCCATCCGTCAGGCCCTGCAGAAGGACAGCGACGCGATCATCGCGGCCAATCGGCAGGACCTGGCCCAGGCCGACCGGGACAACCTCGCCCCGCCGCTGCGTAAACGCCTGGCCTTCGACGCCGAGAAGATCGCCGACGTGTGCGCGGGCATCGACGCCCTGATCCGCCTGCCGGACCCCGTCGGCCGGACGGTGTGCGCGATGGAGCTGGATACCGGGCTGGAACTGTACCGCGTGACCTGCCCGATTGGCGTCATCGGCGTGGTGTTCGAATCCCGCCCGGACGCCCTGGTGCAGATCTCGACGCTCTGCCTCAAGAGCGGCAACGCCGCGCTGCTCAAGGGCGGCCGCGAAGCCGCTCAAACGAATCGCGCCCTGGCGGATGCGATCAGCCGGGCCGGCGAAAAGGCCGGTCTGCCCGCGGGATGGCTGGGGCTGCTCGAAACGCGGGCCGACGTCGCGGAAATGCTCCGCCTGGAGGACGAGATCGACCTGATCGTGCCCCGCGGCAGCAACGCGTTCGTCCGCCACATCATGAACAACACCAACATCCCCGTCCTCGGCCATGCCGACGGCATCTGCCACGTCTATATCGATGCGGCCGCCGACCCGGATATGGCGGTGCGGATCTGCGTCGATTCCAAGTGCCAATACGTGGCCGTCTGCAACGCCGCCGAGACCGTGCTCGTGCACCAGGACATCGCCCAGACCGTCCTGCCCCGGCTTCACGAGGCCCTGCAGGCCCGGGACGTCGAGCTTCGGGGCTGCGAACACACGGTCCGCATCATCGACGTCCGGCCCGCCGACGAGAACGACTGGCGAACGGAGTACCTCGACCAGATTCTGGCCATCCGTGTGGTGGATAGCCTCGGCGCCGCCATCGAGCATATCAACACCTATGGCTCGGGCCATACCGACGCGATCGTCACCGGTGATCGGCAGGCCGCCGCGGCCTTTCTTGACGGGGTGGACTCGGCCGACGTCTTCTGGAATTGCTCGACGCGCTTCAGCGACGGCTACCGCTACGGACTCGGCGCCGAGGTGGGCATCAGCACCAACAAGATTCACGCCCGCGGGCCCGTCGGCCTGGAAGGCCTGCTCATCTACAAATACAAACTGATCGGCGACGGCCACGTTGTCGCCGACTACAGCGGGCCGACGGCTAAACCATTCACCCACAAGCCTTTGGACAAGGAGTGTCGCCTCTAGTGCGTGACTTCAGCCGGGCCAAGCGGATCGTCGTCAAGATCGGCACCAGCACCTTGAGCCGCCAGGGCGCGGTGGACACCGACTATGTTCGCACCGTCGCGCGGCAGGTCGCCCGGCTGCGCCGCCAGGGACGCCAGGTGGTGCTGGTCACCAGCGGCGCGATCGGCATGGGAGCCGGCCAACTGGCCCTGCCCGTGCCGGTTCAGGACACGCAGACCCGTCAGGCCTGCGCCGCCGTGGGTCAGCCGTTGCTGATGGCCGAGTATCGCCGGGCGTTCGCCCGCCATCGCGTCACGACGGCCCAGGTGCTCCTCACCGCCGACGTGCTCAACCAGCGGAAGACCTACCTGAACCTGCGCAACGCGATGGAGACACTGTTGCACATGGGCGCGGTGCCCATCGTCAATGAAAATGACTGTGTGGCGACCGATGAGATCGGCTCGGCCTTCGGGGACAACGACCGCCTCAGCGCCCGCATCGCCGGCAAGCTGGACGCCGACCTGCTGATCCTGCTCAGCGACATCGACGGGCTCTACGACAAGGACCCGCGCCGGCGACGCGACGCCCGACCGATCAAGGTCGTCTACGACCTCACGCCCGACATCCTCCGATCCGCGGGTCCGCGCGGCAGCGCCTTTGCCGCCGGCGGCATGAAGACCAAACTCGACGCGGCCCGCATCGCCGCTCAGGCGGGCTGCCGGATGGTCCTGGCCCATGGCCGGGAACCGGATGTCATCACGCGGATCGTGGCCGGCGAGGAGCTGGGGACGCTCTTCATGCCCAAGCGGAAGCTCGGCCATCGGGCCCGCTGGATTCTCAACAGCGCCCCGGCGGGGACCATCCGCGTGGACGACGGCGCCGTGGCCGCCCTGCGACGACACAAGAGCCTGCTGCCCAGCGGCATCATCGCTGTGGAAGGCCGTTTTGTCGCCGGGGACGTTGTCTTCGTCAACGACCAGGCCAAGGCCGTCACGCGTCTGGGGGCCGATGAGCTGCGGGCGGTCGCCGGCAGACACAGCCGCGAGATCCGCCGCATCCTGGGTGAGGATCGAACCGATGTGGTGGCTATCCCCGAAGACATCGTCTTCCTGGACCCCAACGGCGCATCGTGAACGGCTCGTGGGAACGCTTTTTGCGTTGACAACTCGCCGCGGGCCGACCATAATCCGACCCTTGGATGCACCGTCGCCGGAGTGGCGGAATTGGCAGACGCGCGGGATTCAAAATCCCGTCCTGGCAACAGGGTGAGGGTTCGAGTCCCTCCTCCGGCAGTTCCCCGCCGCCGTGCCGGCCGTGTGTTGGATTCTGCACACCGTTCGCGGCAGGCGGCACTCGGCGTCTCGAAACCCCGGTGATGCCTGTCACCTCGTGCCCTCCAAAAGGCAAGGGCCTGCTCCGCTTGGAACAGGCCCTCATAATCCTCGCAATCTGGAGCCCTGCGACATCCGCCGCAGGCGGAACCGGATTGAAATCCGCCGCCGGCGGACTCGCCCCCCCAAAAAGGCAAGGGCCTGCTCCGTTAGGAACAGGCCCTCATAATCCTGGCAATCACCTACTCTCGCCCCGAAGGACTACCATCGGCCGAACGGGCTTAGCTTCTGAGTTCGGAATGGGATCAGGCGTTTCCCCGTCCGTGTGGTCACCAGGAAGCTCGTAACACCGACGCGGTGGCGTCGGGTGTTTTCCCTTGGCACAGTCACAGCAGAGGTATAAGAACGTTCGTCATCCGAACCACGGATCGCGGTCACCAATCCATGATTGATATGGTCAAGTCGTTGGGCGTTAGTACCGGTTAGCTGAACAGATTTCGCTGCTTACACATCCGGCCTATCAACCTGGTCGTCTTCCAGGGCCCTTCAGGACCCGAAGGTCCACGGAATCCTTATCTTGGGGTGGGCTTCCCGCTTAGATGCTTTCAGCGGTTATCCTGTCCCGACATAGCTACCCAGCGGTGCCCCTAGCGGGACAACTGGTACACCAGAGGTCAGTGCTTCCCAATCCTCTCGTACTAAGGAAACATCCCCTCAAGATTCCTGCGCCCACGGCAGATAGGGACCGACCTGGCTCACGCCGGTCTGAACCCAGCTCGCGTACCACTTTAATCGGCGAACAGCCGAACCCTTGGGACCGCCTACAGCCCCAGGATGTGATGAGCCGACATCGAGGTGCCAAACCGCCTCGCCGCTATGAACGCTCGGAGGCGATCAGCCTGTTATCCCCGGAGTACCTTTTATCTGATGAGCGATGGCCCTTCCAC
>DSDH01000433.1 GCA_011055475.1 Phycisphaerales bacterium
CCATGAACAGCCCTCCTTGGCACGGCATTGCATCTCATCGAATGACCACGGCATGAGTCTATCGTGTAACGCCAATTGAAGCAATATACAACTCAAGAAAGAGCGGCCTTTTTCAACAGGCTGTTAGGCTCAACTAATCGGCCTCCACCTGATACGTGCCGACGACCTGGCCGTCGTCTCGGGTCATAACGACGCGAAGCGTGTCCCTTGTGGCCTCGACGCGGATGACGGTCGCCTGCCCCTCCTTGGGACCACCACCGATGACCATCGGATAGTCACGAATCCCCTCTTCCGGCGCCATGACGGCATAGCGATGGGTATGCCCCGAAATCATCAGGTCAACCTTGCCCTGATTGAACAGAGGCCTCCACTTGTTGTATAAGTCATCCGGGCCGTGCCACCGCTCCGACGGCATGGGCGGGATGTGCACCAGGACAACCCGGAACGGAGCCGTTTGATGCGCCTCGGTCCGGATTTCCTTCGCCAGCCACGCCTGTTGCTCATCCCGGTAACGGTCAAAATCAACCAAGCCGCTGTATTCGGGGCTGGTGTCCTCCTTGTCCTCGCCGCCATCCATCACCAGGAAGTGTACGGGGCCATGAGCAAACGAGTAGTAATACCGACCGTGCGGCGTGGCCAGATAGTCCGGCAGCATCCGCGCGTATCTGCCCCTGGCTTCGTGATTCCCACGCACATAGAGGAAGGGGATTTCCTGGGCAAACAGGTCCGTACAGGGCTTCAGAACGTGATTAATGACCTGCGGCTCGTCCTCGATGTGCCCCAGAATGTCCCCGTTGAGAAAGACCAGATCGTACGGCTTGGAGGCCGACTGTTTCATCAGAGAAGTCAGGATGTCCGTTCTCTGATGGATGTCGTTGAGAACGATGAAGGCGATGCTCTGCTGCTGCCTGGACAGAGTCCTGAAACGGTGAACCTCTCCTTGAATGGTCTCTCCGTAGGTCACCTTATACGGTTCAAACTTCAGGATTTCCCTGGAACACACCCGATACTGGTACCGCTGGCCCGCAGACAGACCCTCGATGCGGACCCTGTGCATCGTCCGGTCGGCATCGATCAGCCCGTGCTCACGGTGAAAGGCTCTTTGATCGAGCGGATCTGTGGTCCCGTACTCCACCCAGCTCGTGCATCGCGCATCGGTGATCCACATGACCGTCATGGAGGTTTCCGAGGGATTCTGAAGGTAGGGCCCGGCGACAATGCTCAAGGCATGGCACGGGACCGCGAAACTCAGAAGAGCCCACAGAAAAACTGCACTTGCCGACCTGACGTGAACCCCTGAGTCTCTCATAAGGCCTCCATGTACTCGCCGGCGACGACCGGCACAAGGCGTCCGACCTTCCGTGCTGACGACCCGTTCTGTTCTCCAGCCCTGGTCGCGGCGCCGTCTCTGATGCGCGGCGGGTCCGAGGGCTTTTCTCAGGATACCCGTCGAGCCAGGACAAAAAAAAGACCTCACCCACAGGTGAGGTCTCAAGGATACTATATTTCGGCAGTGGCATCTACCGACGCCTGCGGAGAAACAACCCCCCGAGGCCCAGCAGGACCATCGTCATCGGCTCCGGAATCAACTGCACGTTGTCAATCCCGATCCAAGAAGACGGATACGAGACATTCTGAAATAGAATGCCCAACTGATGGCCGATCGAGGCCGGGACGTCCACAGCCGCAAACGAGAGGCTGTAAGTCTGCCACGGTCCCTCCTCACCACCGACCAGGTCCACCACCTGCCACGCCACCGGCGTCCGTGTGCCCTCATCATCGTAGTAGAGCATCATCGACAGCTTCGCCGGAGTGGTGGCGGACCAATTATCCCGGGCATCCACCTTCAGGATGTATTCCGTCTCGGCCTCGATGATCGTGTCGGTCAACTGCCATACGGCGGGATCGCCCGACATCAGATAGCCGGCATAGTCTCCATGGGTCGAGCCGGGCCAAGCGGACTCCACACCGGAATCGTCCGCCACGCGATCACTGGACCAGTACGGAACATCCTCCCAGTTGTTGTGCTTTCCATCGCCGGGTTCCTCGAAGCTGAAGTTCCCCACGACGTAGGCCTGTACCGTCAGGGAAAGGGCAAGAAGAACCGCCAAGCCAAAAACGATGTGTCTATTCATCACGCTATCCTCCGCCAGCCAAACAAAAACTACCTCACGTTACCCCAGTGTAACGCCGCCGTCCGACAAAGTCAACATCCCATTTTGTCTATTTTCCCCGTACCCGCACAGTGGACATTCTCCCGGCCTTGGCTGGCGGGCCGCCTATTTCCCAGAATGTGGGTGTGATACAGGTTTGAAAACGCGTCTCCACCCGGGCAAAAACCTGCGGCTGGCACGATACAGCACGCTTTTTCACTGAGACGGCACCGGCCGGCCAAGGGGCCGCCGCGGCACTTCGGACGCCTGCGCCGACAGGAACCTTTCTTTGATATTCGATGTGACAACGCCGGGCCGTCAATTGTATACTCACATGCCAATGCTGATCTTCGCGGCGTGCGAGAATAGTGGATCTGGCCACGGGATAATTTGGGATGGTTGAAGGCTTATGAAAGAACCCTGCTGGCTGTTGGATTTTGCCTCCAATACCTTTTCGCAGACGGGGGAGGATGGAATCATCCAAAAAGCCCTCGACGTGCTGCCGGAGCGAAATCGCTGGTGCGTGGAGTTCGGGGCCTGGGACGGCCAGTACCTCAGCAACGTCCGCCGCCTCGTGGAACAGGAGGACTACTCGGCCGTGATGATCGAGGCCGATCCCGCCAAGTTCGAGGACCTGCACCGCAACTACGGCGCCCATCCCAAAGTCAGGCTTCTGAACCGATTCGTTGGATTCACCGAGGCCGACTCCCTGGACACATTGCTGCGGCCGCTGGATGTGCCGACGGACCTGGATTTTCTGTCCATTGACATCGACGGCAATGACTTTCACGTCTGGCAGGCGATAAGAGACTACCGACCTAAGCTGGTCTGCATAGAGTTCAACCCGACGATTCCGACGGAGGTGGATTACGTCCAGCCCGCGGACCCTCATGTGTGCCAGGGTTCAAGCTTGACAGCGATGTGCCGATTGGCCCAAGAGAAGGGCTATGAGTTGATTTCGGTCATCCCGTTCAACGCCTTCTTCGTGGATGCCCGGTTCTTCCCCCTTTACGAGATCGCGGACAACCGCCCCGAGACCCTGAGGACCGATTTGTCGCATGTCACCTGGTTCTTCAGCGGCTATGACGGCAGTGTCCATCTGGCCGGATCACAGTTGCTACCGTGGCACCGCCTGTACCTGGACCGCCGGCGGTTTCAGGTACTGCCTTGGGGCCTTCGCGACTATCCGGGCAACTATCGCCGCATCCAACGGCGCATGCTGCGTCTGTTCCGAAAATACCTGCTGTGGCGGGCGGGAAAGACCGACACTCGCTGATGCCTGCTCCCGATACGCACAAGGGTCGCTGATCCCCCAAGGTGACCGGTAGAAGTCAAAGGAAACCCGTAGCGACCCGCAAGAGCGGTCACTGCGCAATGCATGATAGAGTCGAGCACGGCGGACCCGGTCGCACCTGAAGCCGGCAGGTGAAAAGAGAATGGGCAGGCCGAAGGGAGAGGCCTGCCCATGAGTAATTCAAGACTGTAGCAGCGCCGAGTCTATTTCTTGCGACGGGCCAGGAACAGCCCGCCCAGGCCGAACAACACCAGCGTGGCCGGTTCCGGAACGGCCGAGACGAAATCGGCGGCCACGATCAGATCATCCCACTGCGTCGGGCCGCCCGACGCGAGCCGAACGGCGGTGTTCCAGTTCGTGCCCGCATAATCGCGCGTCACATCCGCAGAATTGTCCAACGCGCCGTTGTCAAAATCGTCTCCATCCGGATTGACCCACAATCGCAACTGATCGCCGTCGAAGTCAATCGCAGCAACCAGACGATAGGTCTCTCCAACCACAACCGGGATCGTCGAGTTGCTCTGCCCCACTCCGGATTCATCAATACCAAAGTTCCCTTGTCCGCCCGGCATGCCAAAGAAAATCCGCTCGGCGCCGAAATCATAGCCGCTGAAGCCCGACCATGGATTGGACGCCAACTGCGTGTAGGTCACGCCATAGTAGACAATGCCCTCTCCACGAAAGGCCCCCACTCGCTCGTCAGTTTCGGGATCATCGGCGACACCTTCCCCCGGACCATTGTACTGTCGATAGGCTCCCCCATCGTTCGTCACCAAGGTTCCGCCCTGAACAGCGGCGTTTCCCCACAGATAGTCCCAGTCGGAAACCGTGCCCGTGTGAACCTTGGCCAGATTGTCCCAGTCCCAGCCGACCCCCCCCGTCTGCCCGTCAATCGTGCCGTCGGGGTAGTCAAAACTATCCGCACCAATGACCCCGGCATTGGCCGACTGGACAGCCAGCATCACTGCAATGGCGGCCACGAGAACCACGCTTCTCTTCATCACCCTGCCCTCCAAGCAACACGCATACCTTGTTCTATGGATACGGCCCATCCCACGGATTCGCTGCCATGACCCGATAAGTCTATCACAACAGCACGTGAAAATCCAACATTTTTCCCAATTTCCCCATTTTCACCACCGGCCAGGCGTGGCCAGATAAAAAAGATGCCCTTTTTCTATAGACTGCCGGACTCTACAGATTCTCCTTGCATCCGATGCCGCCCCGTGTACCTTTGCACCGGCTGGAGGCCGAACCGGAAAAGGTCGAGTCGGGTGGGGCCAACAGGGGCGCTGCCGACGGAAAGGTGTCAGTGTCTGGAGGTTGTATCATGAAGGGCAGGAATGTCGTCGCTGCAGTCGTCGTGGTCGCGGTCTTGCTGATGGGGTCTTTCAGTTGCAGCAAGTCCCCCGATACGGAAGCGGTTATCGAATTGTCCTACAGCGTCTTCTTCCCACCGGCGCATATTCAGTGCCAGACGGCGCAGGCCTGGGCCGAGGAGATCGGCAGGCGGACCGGCGGCAAGGTGAACATCACCGTCTATCCGGCCGGCACCCTGACCAAGGCCCCCCAGTGCTATGAAGGCGTGGTCAGCGGCATCTCGGATATCGGTATGAGTTGCTTTGCCTATACGCGGGGCCGATTCCCCCTGCTGGAGGGGATCGATCTGCCCTTGGGCTATCCGAACGGTCTGGTCGCCACGCAGGTGGCCACGGAGATCACGCGAAAGTACCAACCCCAAGAGGTCGCCGACACGCACCTCTTGTACGTCCACGCCCACGGCCCCGGGATCCTCGCCTCTCGAAAGCCCGTGCGAACGCTGGAGGACCTGGCCGGGCTGAAGGTGCGAGCCACCGGGCTGTCTTCCAAAATCGTTCAGCACTTGGGCGCCACCCCACTGGCGATGAGCCAGCCCGAGACCTACGAGGCCCTGCAAAAGGGCGTCGTCGACGCCACGTTTTGCCCCATAGAGACGCTCAAGGGGTGGAAACAAGGCGAGGTGATCGAAAGCGTCACCGAGACCTCAATCATCGGCTACACGACCGCGATGTTCGTGGTGATGAACAAGGCCGCCTGGGACAAACTGAGCCCCGACGTGCAACAGGTCTTCAACGAGGTGAGCGATGAGTGGGTCGTCAAGCACGGCCAGGCCTGGGACCAGGCCGATCGCGAAGGCAAGGCCTTTGTCGAGGACTTGCAGCACCAGATCATTACGCTGGACGAGGCCGAGCAGCAGCGGTGGCGGGCCGCCGTCCAGCCGGTGCTGGACGAATACGTCGCCGCGGCGGCGGCGAAGAACCTGCCGGGTGAACAGTTTCTGGCGGATCTCCAAGACCTCATCAAGGAGCACTCGGCGCGGGCCGGACAATAAATGACGCCGCCAGCGAGACCTACAGGCATCGTGCGAACGGCCGCCGCATACACGTGGTGCTTGCGCGCCTTGGTCTATGGCCTGGCCGCTGTCTCCGGCGCCGGCGTATTGGTCATCATGCTGGTGACCTGCGCCGATGTGATGCTCCGCACGAAATGGGTTAACCGTCCCTTCGTCGGAGCCTACGACATCGTCAAGATCGCCGGGACGCTGAGTTTGGCCACGGCGCTGCCCTACACGACCGCCGTCAAGGGCCACGTGGCCATCGAGTACTTCTTTCACAAACTCAGCCGGCGCGGACGGATCGTCGTCGACAGCGTGACCCGTCCCCTCGGCATGGCCCTGTTCTCCTTCTTGGCGTGGCGCAGCGTCATCTACGGCCTGGAATTGCACCGCAACCATCGGGTTAGCGATACCATCCAACTGCCGATCTCCTGGGTTCCCTTCGTGATCGGCTTTTGCTGTGCGGTGGTGGTTATGGTTATCCTGCACAACCTGTTGCATCCAGGTCGGGAGATGATCAAACCATGAGTCCCGTTCAGATCGGCATCCTGGGTTGCATCTTGTTGTTCGTGCTCCTGGCCGCCAGTGTCCCGGTGGCGTTTGCCATGGCGATCGTCGGTTTTGCCGGTTTTGCGCTGGTGGTCTCGCCCCAAGCCGCGATGAGCATGATCACGCTGGACCTGTACGACACGTTCTCGTCGTACAGCCTGACGGTCATCCCCTTGTTCGTGCTGATGGGCCAGGTGGCCTTTCACGCCGGGATCAGCCGGCGGCTCTTTAACGCCGCCTACCACTGGCTGGGCGGGCTGCCGGGCGGCCTGGCCATGTCCACCGTCGGCGCCTGCACCGCTTTCGGCGCCATCTGCGGGTCCGGCCCCGCCACGGCCGCGACGATGGCTTCCGTGGCCCTGCCTGAAATGAAGCGTTACAAATACAGTATGGAGCTGGGGTGCGGCGCGGTCGCGGCCGGCGGGAGCCTGGGCATGCTGATCCCACCGAGCGTGGTGTTCATCGTCTACGCCATCATGACCGAGCAATCGGTCGGCAAACTGTTTATCGCGGGGATCGTCCCGGGCCTGCTGATCGCGCTGCTGTTCTGCCTGACGATCTACCTGAACTGCAAATGGCGGCCGCACCTCGGTCCGGCGGCCCCACCCGTCACGTGGGGCGCCAAGTTCGCCTCTCTGCTCGGCGTCATAGAGACCCTGACGCTGTTCCTCGTCGTCATGGGCGGAATGTTCAAGGGCTTCTTCACGCCTACGGAAGCGGCCGCCATCGGAGCCGCCGGCACGCTGATCATCGCCCTCCTCAAGCGGCAGTTGCGGTGGAAGGTCCTGATTCGCTCGCTGCGGGAAACGGTTCGCACCTCGTGCATGGTGATGATCATCGTCACCGGCGCCGTCATCTTCGGCCACTTCCTGGCGGTCACGCAGATCCCGGTCAAGCTCGCCTCGACCCTGGCGGCCCTGCCCCTGCCCGGCTGGAGCGTCATGGGGCTGGTCATCCTGTTCTACCTCCTGGCCGGCTGTTTCGTCGACGCCCTGGGGCTCATTCTGCTGACCATCCCCATTTTCTATCCCGTAGTGATGCAACTCGGCTACGACCCCATCTGGTTCGGGGTGATTATCGTCATCATCACGCAAATGGGGGTGATCTCCCCACCGGTGGGTGTCTGCGTCTACGTCGTCAGCGGAATCGAGCGGGATGTCCCGCTGCAAACCATCTTTCGAGGGGCCCTGCCGTTCCTGCTGGCCCTGATTGTGGCGGCGATCATCCTGGTAGCCTTTCCCCAGCTATGTCTGTTTTTGCCTAAAATGGCCCACTAAGATCGTCAACGGCGATCAGGAGTTGCGAAGACCATGGAGACTTTCGATCCAACCAAAAAGACGTTCGCCCGGATTCTGTTCTGCACGGATTTCTCCGAGAACGCGGATTTCGCTTTTGACTTCGCCCTCGATGCGGCCACACGCCGTCCCGGGGCCGAGCTGTATCTCCTGCACGTCATTCCGGAGAGCGATGCCCAATTTTGGAAAACATACATTTACGAAGTCGAGGATGTCGACACCAAGGCCAAGCGGGACGTGGACGAGCGCATCGCCACGTATCGCTCCCGACTGCCCGAACACGTAACGCTCCACGTCGAGATTCGCATCGGCAAGGACAGCCATGAGATTCTCGCTTTCGCCCGCCAGAAGCACATCGACCTGATCGTCATGGGACGCCAGGGGCGCGGATCACTGCAAAAGGCCCTGTTCGGCAACGTCGCCGAGAAAGTCGTCCGCAAGGCCGACTGCGCGGTGCTGGTCGTGCCCTTAAGCTATGGCCGCAGGCGCGCCGCCGCGGAGCGGTGAGATTAGCCCGTATCTCATCCCCCCGATGTCCGCCCTGGCCCGTGTTTCCGTACCGGGTGGCTGGATGTGAGTCTCTGTGTTCCGGGGAAAGTCACACACAAGGGACGGGCTGAACAGACTACAACCTTGTTCCAGGGTTCTCTCCGCTGGGGGACAGACTCTCGGAGCAGGTCGCCCTCGATGATTCGCCGCCAGGTCTTCATCGCCTTGACATCCTCCACGCGTATCCCTACCGCCTTGTCGTCCCGGCCAGGAGGGATTCGATTCGCGCCTTGTACGAATCGAGACTCCGGTCGGCGAGTTTCACACCGTCGATCATGATGGTCGGGGTCGCGCGAACGTTGCAGTCCGCGGCCACCTTCATGTCCGCCGCCAACAACGCGTCCACCTTCTTGCTGTCCGCCAGGACCTCATCGAATCGTACGAGGTCCATCTGCAGGGACCGTGCGTGCTGTCGCAAATCGGAGACCGTCAGAGCCTTGGGATTATCCATGATCCGGTCGCACATTTTCCAGAACAACTCCGGCCCGCCCTGCTCCAGGGCCAATTGCGCCGCAGCATGGGCCGCTGGGGCCTTCTTGTGGAAGTTCAACGGCCTGTGCTTGAAGACAAGCCGCACCTGCTGCGGATAGGCGGCCAGCACCGCCTTGAGCTTGGGATACTCCCGCACACAGAAAGGGCACTCGAAGTCCATGAAGGCCGTAATCGTCACCGGGGCTTCGGCATTGCCCAGTATGGCCGAATCGCCCACCTCCACCGCGTAGACCCTCGTATCCGCCTTCGCCGGCGATGGCTGGGCGGCTGCCCGCGGCGAACCCCCGGCATTCAGGGCCGCCAGAACCTTCTTCAGATCGGCCCGTAACACCTGGACCTCCCGGCGCAGATGGGTCACCTCACTGCGGAGAAGACGCAATTCCTCGGCCTCGCTGCGCTCCACCGTGAAGCTGAAATATACCCGAACGGTCTTATTACGGGGGTCGTTCGTCTCGAGAACCACAAGGCGTCGGACGGGACCGGACTCGATCCGGGTCTTGTCGAACTTGACCTCGATCTCGCCCCCGTTGCCGGGTGGGAGAATTGTGTCACCCGATGCGCCCATGAAGCACGCACAGGGTCCCGTCACCTTGAGAATCTCCAACAGCTCATCCCCCTCGTTCATCACCATGATCTTGCCAAGGACGACTTCCTGCTCAACCGGAATCGTCCCCAGATCGATCGCTCGCGATTCCAACCAGAGCACTGGCCCGGAACAGCCCTGGCCCATGAGTGGACCTTGCCCTCTCAGGCTGGCCTGTTGGAAGCATAGTATACACGCTAGCACGACGCGCCGTCTCATTCCCAGTCCTCAAGCAACCATAGAATCTGCAGATCACTTCTCTGATTTGAGCGACTGCAGAACCCAAGTCGCGGCCTTGCGAACATCTGGGGCAGGGTCATTCTGCATAGAGGTGGCAATCCTTCTCAATTCCCCGGGGTCGTCTTTCACTAGCTCCTTCAGTCCGACCAGCGCTCGCACCCTCTGGACCCGGTTCTCGCCCTTAAGCCATTCCTTGTACTGAGCAAGTTGGTGGGCCCGCTGCTCTGCAGGGCTTTGCTGGCCGCCCATCTCCGTGTATTCACCTTTGGGATCAACCGCGAATGCCTCCG
>DSDH01000229.1 GCA_011055475.1 Phycisphaerales bacterium
ACGTGAGGTTGGCGATGCCGCCGATGTTCTGCACGATGCGGCTGAGGCGATTGTGACGAAACAGCAGGTAGTCGGCATAGGGCACCAGGGGCGCCCCCTGCCCGCCGGCGGCCATATCCCGCGGGCGAAAGTCCGCCACCGTGGTGATCCCCGTGCGATGGGCAATGACCGCGGGCTCGCCGATCTGCAGGGTGGACCGGATCGTCCGCCGGCCATAGCGACGGCCCTGGGGCAGGTGGCAAATCGTCTGGCCATGCGAACCGATCAAATCGATCGAACGCAGGGGCAGACCCTCTTCCCGACACAGCGCGACGACGGCCTCGGCGAAGAGTTCGCCCAGCACGTGGTTGTAGTGGCAGATGTCCTCCAGACGGGCCGATTCGGGCCGGCACAGGTCCAGCACCGCCTTTCGCACGGCGGGCGGGTAGGGGTACACGCGGAACCCCAAGAGATCGACCGCGCGGCCGCGGACGTCCACCACCGCCACGTCCACGCCGTCGGCCGAGGTGCCCGACATCAGACCGGCCACACGAACGCGGTGTTTGGCGGCAAGCTGGGCCAGCGGATGACTCACCAGACTCCTTTTCGATTCATAGTGTCGCCGGATGGCTCGCGGCGGATTATATGTTCGTTGCCGTCGGCTGGCAACATCACGCGATTGACCTTTACACATCCTACCGGAGATGGTACCAATGGAGGCCGTGCGAAACGCGAACCAGCCAGAGATAGCCAGGTCCCGGAAGGATCAACCCGGATGTTGAGCCGTCGCGAAGGTGCAACCATGGGGGAATCGCCCGCTGGGGCGTGTGGAGCGGGTCTTGTTCTGGTTCTGTGGCTGGCATGCTCGATCATGCCCGGCTGCGGCGCCGCGGCGACGTGGGGACCGTTTGCCCGCATCGAGCCCGGCATCGAATACATCCATCGCCGCATCGGGGATGGGCCGCTGTCCATCCACGTCGTCAAGATCGACCGTTCGCGGAAGGACTACCGGTTCACATCCGCCCTGGCTGGTGGCACGGTTTATGGACTGGCGGGCGTCAGTGAACAGGTAGCGGCGCTGCCGGCCGACCTCGGACGGCCCCTGGCGGCAGTCAACGGGGACTTCTTCGTGATCCGGCCCGGCCCGTACCAGGGCGACCCGCAGGGCCTGCATATTGTGCAAGGGGAGTTGGTCAGCGCCGCCATCGGCGACAGTTTGTGGATCGATGCCGAGGGCCGGCCACACATGGGACCGGTCCGGTCCCGGTTCCAGGCGACCTTCCCGAATGGGCATCGCCTGGCGTTCGGCCTGAACCAGCAGCGGGCCGAGACGGCCGCCGTGTTGTATACGCCCACGATCGGGACCGGCACGCGCACGGCGGCGGGCCTGGAGCTGGTGCTGGAACCCTGCGAGGATAGTCCGTGGCTGCCGCTGCGGGCGGGACAGACGTACCGCGCACGAATCCGCACCATCAACGCCGAAGGCAATACGTCGCTGCGTGCGGACATCATGGTCCTGTCCATCGGGCCTGGCCTGATCGCGCGGGTTGGGTCGCTCGAGGCGGGAACGGAGATCGGGTTGTCACTGGAGACCTCGCCCAACCTGACCGGCGTGCAAACGGCCCTCGGTGGCGGGCCCATTCTGCTGCGCGACGGCAAGCAGCCGACCTGGAAACCCAACCAGGTCAGACACCCACGAACGGTTGTGGGCTGGAGCGATACGCACTTTGTCATGGTGGTCGTGGATGGCCGACAGCAAGGCCTGTCGATCGGTATGACGTATCCGGAACTGGCGGCGCTGATGACCGACCTGGGGTGCACGCACGCCATGAACCTGGATGGGGGCGGCTCCTCGACGCTGTGGCTGGGCGGCCAGGTGATGAACCGCCCTTCGGATGGATGGGAACGCAAGGTGGCCAACAGCCTCATCCTCGTGGCCAGGCAACCCTAGAGCGCGGAACGGCAAGTGGAGCACGGTGTATGATACGGTGTATGATATGGAGAACGGTCTGTGTCTGATGCACGCGAGCGAGCCAAGGAGTTTCTGACCCGGCAGAAGGCGTTTCGGCTGGGGACGCTGTTGACCGAATCCTCACACCCCAAGACGCGAACGCTCTCGCAGACGATCCAGGCCGACACGCGGGCGGGCATCGAGCAACTGCTGTGGGTCGACGCCGACATCCCTCCGGCCCTGGCAAGGGTTTTCGGTCAGAATGGATTCGGCCGGTTGGTGGAGGCGTTCGCCAAGACGTTCCGTGTGGGCGGGCGGGTGTTTTTCACCGGCTGCGGCGCAACGGGACGGCTGAGCATCCTGCTCGAGGCGGCCTGGCAGCGGTTCTGGCGGGAGGCGAGCGGGCGCGAGGAGGGGCTGTCGCGCCTGGCCGAGGGCATGATGGGCCGCTGCCACAGCATCATGGCCGGCGGGGACTTCGCCCTGATCAAGGCGGTGGAGGGCTTCGAGGATTTCCCGGATTTCGGCCGGCACCAGTTGCTGCAGGCCGGCGTGCAGCGGGATGACATGGTCGTCGCGATCACCGAGGGCGGCGAGACCCCCTTTGTCATCGGCACGGCCTGGCAGGGTCTGGACAGCGGGGCCAGGGTCTTCTTCGTTTACAACAATCCCACCGAAATCCTCCGTGAGCACGTGCAGCGCTCCCGCGAGGTGATCGAGGAGCCGCGGATCACCAAACTCGATCTGACCACCGGGCCGATGGCGGTCATGGGTTCGACGCGGATGCAGGCCGTCACGGTCGAGCTGTTGGTCGTCGGCGCCGCGATGGAGATGGCGATGGCCCGCGTGCTCGAATCACATCTGTCCAGGGCGGTGTTGCGACAACTTGGACTGGCAAACCCATCCTGCGGCGATTACACGGAGCGCTTCACGGAATTGCTGGCACAACTGTCGGCCCCCGATGCGGTCGCGGCCATCGCGCGGGCGACGGCGTTCGAGGAGGGGCTGTACACGGATCACGGCCTGGTGACGTATGCCGCCGAGCTGAGCTTGCTGGACGTGCTCACGGACACGACCGAGCGGTCGCCGACGTTCATGGTGCCGGCGTTTCGCAAGCAGGGGGACACGGTGGCGCCCGTTTCATGGGCGTTCGTCAAAACGCCGTTCTATCCGACGCGGCAGGCCTGGTACGAGATGCTGCAGCGCGAGCCCCGCGGCCTGGACTGGGGACCGGAGGAGTACGAAGCGCTCAACGCCCCACCCGGGCTGCGGGCCCGGCCGCCCAAGCTCGACAACCGCGAGATCCATCGCTTCCAGATTGGCCACGAGCCGGACCCCTCGCGGACGGATGCGCCCGACTCGGCGCTCGTCACGGTCGCCGTGACGCAGGAGGCCGAGGGCCTCCATCAGGCGGCGCTGGAGCGCTTCACGGGATTTCGGCGGACCGCCGCGATTACCGTGGGCCCGACCAAGCCCCGCCTCAACACGGATGAGCACTTTCACGTCCGCTGCGACCTGCCCGCCTCGCCGCTGCGGCTGTGGGAACACCTGGCCATCAAGCTCGTGCTGAACACGATGTCCACGGCCACCATGACGCGAATGGGTCGGGTGATCGGCAACGCCATGGTCTGGCTGTCGCCGAGCAACAAGAAACTGATCGACCGGGGCTGCCGCCTCCTGGTACAGGTGACGGGCTGCCCTTACGAAACGGCCTGCGAGGTCTTGTACGAGGCCATCGACGAGGTCACCGCCCGATCCGACGCGGGCGAGGAAGTGCCCTCGCCGGTAGCGCTGGCGATAGAGCGGCTGTCCGATAAGGACCACGCCTGAGACCTGGTCACCACGGCGGATCGCCTTTCAAGTGGATGACAGCACAAGACGATGTGAGGCGAAGCGAACAACCGCGACCTGGCTGATGGTATTCGATCATCGAGGGAGACCCATGAAATCGATTCGCACGCTGACGTATCTGGCAATGTTATCCTGTCTGGTCACCGGCTGCCGCATGGACGGGCGATACCGCCGCGACGAGCGGTTCGCCCCTCTCGACGACGTGGCGGCCGAGGAGATCGACGCCGGCCACGTCCCCGGCGCGGTGATCCTGGTCGGCCAGGGCGACCGCCTCCTTTACTGGGAGGCGTTCGGGGACGCCGTAAGCGAACCCTATCTCGTGCCGATGACCAAAGAGACGGTGTTCGACCTGGCTTCGCTCACCAAGCCGATTGCGACCGCCACATCGATTCTTATCCTGGCCGACCGCGGCCGCCTGGACCTGGACGACGCCGTGGGTAAGTACCTGCCCGCGTTCGCCTGCAACGGGAAGGAAGAGGCCCGTATTCGGCACCTCCTGGCCCACACCTCCGGCCTGCCCGCTTACACGAGCGCGGCGGCACTGGAGCGCGAACATGGCCGGCCCTGCCCCGACAAGGTGATCGCAAAGATTTGCGGCCTGGCGGCGATGAGCCCGCCGGGGGAGAAGTTCCGGTATAGTTGCCTGGGCTACATCACCCTGGCCCAGATTGTGAGAGTCGTCAGCGGGCAGGCCATCGACGCTTTCAGCCGCGAGAACATCTATGAGCCCCTGGGCATGATGCGCACCTCGTTCAACCCGCCGGCATCTTGGCAGGCGGACATCGCGGGGACAACCATCGTGGATGGACAGCCGCTGCGAGGCACGGTCCACGATCCGCTCGCCCAGCTCATGGATGGCCTGGGCGGCAACGCCGGCCTGTTCAGTTCGGCCGCTGATCTGGCCCTGTACTGCCGGATGCTGTTGAACGGCGGGACCCTCAACGGCCGCCGGATCCTCAGCCCCGAGGCCGTGGAGCTGCTGATCAGCCCTCAATCGCACGGCCGGGCGTTCGGGTTCGACGTCAGCTCCGGTTACGCCTGGG
Organism: Phycisphaerales bacterium; assembly: GCA_011055475.1. Classification (GTDB taxonomy): domain Bacteria; phylum Planctomycetota; class Phycisphaerae; order Sedimentisphaerales; family Anaerohalosphaeraceae; genus DSDH01. The sequence goes on from DSDH01000229.1 coordinate 4,825, forward strand.
TGAAAGGGCCCCACACTTCGAAGCGGGCCTTTTGTCACACCGGCTACACGGGCACCTCCATCGTCTGCGACCCGGCCAGCGACGCGTACCTGATCCTGCTGATCAACCGCGTGCACCCGGACGACAAGGGCCGCTCGAAGCCCATCCGCGAAAAGACCGCCGAGATCGTCTTCGGCGTACTCGCCCCATGAGCGCGGGTATCTCGGCCCCCGCTGCTACTCGATTGCCGAAAGGTGATGCGCGGCCCACGTGTGGGCGCCGTTGAAGTTCAGGGCCTGCTCGAACTGGTTCTTCGCCTCGTCGCGGCGTTCCTGGAGCAACAGCCCCAGCCCCAGCAGGTAGTGGGCGTCGGCCCGCTGGGTCTGCCGCGTGGCCTGTTCGCCGAACTTGGCGAAGAAGTCGACCTTGCCGTCCGCCGAGAGCCTGTCCGTCGCCGCCTGCACGAGCTCGCGCGTCCATGCCTCGCCCCGATCCCGGCGCCCCAGCTCGCGCAGGGCCAGAACCTGATAGTAACGTTCCGCCGAAGCCCCCGCCGTTCGTCGCTCCGCGGCCCTTTCAAAGGCCCGCCTCGCCTCATCGGTTCGATCCAGCGCCGTCAGGGCACGGCCGAGGTGGTAGTCCACCTGTGTCATCCGCCGTTCGTTTCGCGGGCTCTCCTGCGAGAGGTTTTCCGGGTAGCGGCCGGCCGCCTCGAAATCGGCCAGGGCCTCCTTGGCCCGTCCCTCGCGCAATCGCTCCATCCCGCGCAGGAGGTGCGCATCGACGTAGGCGTCGCCCAGTTCGCGGCCGCCGCCCTCAGCAATGAAGAACCGGTTATCCGCAAGCAGGCCGACGGCCTCATCGGTCCGGCCCATCCGCACCAGCAGGGTGATCCGCCGGATCAGCAGGTCCTTGCGCCGCATGATCGTATCCACGTGGGCCTCAAGGACCTCCAGCCGCTTCGCCGGGGGCGTGTTGGCCCGCTCGTAGAGGTCATCCAATTCGATGTAATACCGGGGGTCACCGGGGTTGTGGGCGATCGCCTGTTCGTAGCTCTGGATGGCCTTACCCACGTCTCGCCCATGGCGGAAGTACCCCCAGCCGAGGTTTCGATGCACGACGCCGAGCGTGGCGTCCAGCGTCCGCGACCGCTCCCAATGCGCGATCGCCTCCTCGGGTTGGAGCTCGTAGAGCAGGTTGCCCAGGTAGTAGTGCGCCCGCGCATCGGCCGGATCGTCCGCCATCGCCGCCTGCAACACGTCCACGGTCTCCAGCCGGAACGGAAAACAGTAATCCACCGGCAGGCGCCCGGCGGTCTCGAACGCCTTTTTCGCCTCGGAGGTCATGCCCTTGCGCTGATAGAGGTAGCCGAGGTAGTAATGCAGCAGGGGATAACCGGCGGCGGAACTCTTGTGCTCCAAAGGCCGACGCAGCACGTCGATCGCCTCGTCCCACAGACCGCCGTCCATATAGTCCGTGGCCAGCTCGAGATACGCCTGCACATCGTCCCGCATCCGCTCGGCCTGACGCCGCCGCACGCCGGCGGCGTGGCTTGTGTTACCCGCGGCCGAATGGGCCAGGTGCAGCTCGTTCATGGCCAGGAAATCAAGCGGATCGTCGGCCAGCACCCTCAAAGGCAACCTGTAAGCCTGCTCGTATCGACCCAGATGACGCAGGATCATGGCGCGTGCGTTGAGGGCCCGGGTGTCCCGCGTGTTGGTCGAGAGGCTCTCGTCGATCTGCTCCAGTGCCCTGGCGAACTGTCCCCGCCGACAGGACAGCATGGCGAGCTGATAGTACGCCGCGGAGTGAAACGCATAATCCCACGTGGCGCGGTAAAAGGCATCCTGCGCCGCCTCGAAACGCTCCTGAGCCTTCAGGGCCAGTCCCAAGTGGTAGTAGGCCTCGGTGTTCCCCGGGCGGGTGTACTCGGCACTGATCCGCCGGATCGCGCGGCGCAGGTGCTCCTCGGCCAGGGCGTATTGCCCGCGCTGGTTGTGGTTGATCCCGACGATGGTGTTGGTCCGCGAATCATCGGGGTCGCGGCGCAGGGCCTCCTGGTAGTAATCGAACGGATCGAGACTGGGGTTGTGGATCTGTTCAATGCGCAGACCCGTCAGGTACAACTCCTCGACGGTTTCAATGTCCTTCGGCGCCGGCGGCTGCTCGACGACCGGGGGCAGCGCATCCACGGGCGTTCGCGCAACGGGTTGGTATTCGATCAGCGTCCGTCCGTCGGTGTCGAGAAGCATGGCCTTGAGATTGGTGCTCGGTGTGTCCTCGGGCAGGGTGACCGTGCGGAGGCAGGGGCGATTGGGTGCGAGGTCGAGGGTCTCGTCGAGCAGGACCTTGTCCCCGGCCTTGAGGACGGCGCGGGCGCCTTTGAGTGGTCGCGTGGCGTGGAATCCGAGCTTGGCCTGCCTGCCCGCGCATTCCAGATTGACCGCGGCATCCAGATTCGCCCGCTTGAAGCCGCCGATGCCGCGCACGGGGTACCAATACTGCGTAAACGCCTTAACCTCGTGGGGCTTGATCCAACTGTAGTCCGGCTGATTGTCCGAGAAGGCCCCGACCATCAGCTCGGCATACGGACCATCGTTATCCGTCAGCACCTTCGTGTCCCAGATGTTGCCCGGCGCCCATTCCCACAGCTTGGCCCCGCAAACGATGTGGTGATTGCCGATATGGACCACGCCGGCGTCGGCTTGGTGGTCGTAACCGCCCATGAAGTCCTCTTGCAGGTCCCACGCAAAGCACGACACCGGCTTGGGGTGGTTCTTCCACCAGCTCAGGTCCACGCCGGTATAGTCCGAGCCGCGATACCACCCCCGGCCGATGGGCCAGTGGACGAAATCGTTCTTGGAGTGGTACGTCGCCACCTGCACGCTCGGCGGGAAGATGATCTGGTATTCATCGTTCACGTGGACGGCCACGTTCGCCCAATACAGAATGGAATGCGGCTGTGGGGTCCGGTTGAGCATCCGCACGCGGGTTTCGACATAGGATCGGCCGGGGTGCAGCGTCAGGCCGATCACCCATCGCATCCGATGCCGCCGCTCGGTCTCGGCCAGCCAGATCGTCTTGCTGCCGTCCCGGTTCTCGCTGAGGGTGTAGTCCACCGGCATGTGCGTCGTGTTTCGATGGTGGTGAAAGACGCACCATTCCACGCCGCCGCTGATCCACGCCCCCAGCATGCCGATGAGGGCGGGCTTGATCACGGTCTGGCGATAGAAGAACTCATAGCCGTTGGTCTTGTCCGTCGCCGAGAACAGCCGCCCGCCGATCTCGGGCAGGACGCACAGCCGCACGTACTCGTTCTCCAGGTACAGCGCGGTGAAGGTCTGCTCCTCACGCTGGCCGGTAATCCCGTCCAGCAACGGATACGGATAAACCCGCTTCTGGGCGCCCTGGTACGATTCGCCCTTGTAGAACATCGGGTTCGGGTCGGGGACCTCCAAGCGGTAGGACGGCAACGTAAGCGGCTCCTGCCAGACCTTGACCGACGATTCACCGACGCTGGCCGATGCGGCCAGGGACGGCGTGCCGACACACCCGAGACAGAGTCCCATCAGAACATGCTTCAACATGCGATGCCCCTTTCGTTGAGGACGGACCCTCCTGCCGGAGAGAGCCGGTCAATCGATGGCGTGGGGCCCCTCACGACATCATCCCTGCGGCGATGGCCGCTCCTGAGGCACGTAGTCGTCAAGCCCAGTCTTCTCGTTGTACCACCCTTTTCCTGCGTTGCATTCCGGCAATAATGCTAGGCCGGCAGCGGCTGTACGTCAAGCTTCTTCGACAACGGTAGATTCGGTCGTGGCGATCCGTTACAATCGTGCAGCGGGTCGGGGCGGGACGCAGACGAGCGCCCCATGCTGAACAATATCCACAATCAACGGATCAATCGGGTTGGCCGGTATGAAACGATGGATTGCGATCTGGGCACCGGCGTCTTTGCTCATCGTCGTCGGTTCGGCGCTGCTGTATCTCTGGCTGGTGGCGGACGCCGCATGGGACATTGGTCCGCGATTGCCCGGCGCCGATGATCGCGTCGCCGAGGCGCCGACGACCGGCGCGCCGACCAAGATCACTGGCACGCTGCAAACGTTCAACGGCCGGCCATCGGATCTGCCGGGCCAGTGGCCGCGATTCCGCGGCTCGGAGTACGACAATATCTGCCGCCAGGAGGTGCCGCTGGCCCGTTCCTGGCCCGAAGGCGGGCCGCCCGTTCTCTGGAGCGTGGCGCTGGGCGAGGGTTACGCGGGTCCGGCCATCAAGAACGGCCGCGTCTACGTGATCGACTATGATCGCCCCAACGGGGCCGACGCCATCCGCTGCTTCTCCCTGGACGATGGGGCGGAGATCTGGCGGTATTCCTATCCCGTCGTCATCAAGCGCTTCCACGGCATGAGCCGCGCGATCCCCACGGTGACCGATGAGGTCGTCGTGGCCATCGGGCCCAAGTGCCACGTCACCTGTCTGGATGCCTCCAGCGGCGAGTTCCGCTGGATGATCGACATGGTCGGTGAGTACGGCGCCACCGTGCCCTTGTGGTACGGCGCCCAATGTCCGGTCGTCGAGGACGGCCGGGCGATCCTCGCGCCGGGCGGCAAGGAGGTGCTCATGATGGCCGTGGACGTACAGACCGGCGAGGTCGTCTGGACCTGCCCCAACCCGGATGGCTGGGTCATGACCCACTCGTCGATCCTGCCCATGACCTTCGCGGGGCGGCGATTCTACGTCTACTGCGCCGGCGACGACCGACGCGGCGGCGTGATCGCCGTCGATGCCCAAGACGGCTCGGTCGTCTGGAAGATCACCGACTGGAAGGTCCGCACCAACGTCCCCATGCCCGTACAGGTCGGCGAGGACCGTCTGTTCTTTTGCGCCGGCTACGGCCAGTACGACTCCGGTTGCATGATGCTGCGGCTCACCGAAGAAGGCGGAGCCATCCGACCCGAGGTGCTTTACATCCGCGACATCGAGGCCTTCGGCTCGATGCAGCAGACGCC
>DSDH01000690.1 GCA_011055475.1 Phycisphaerales bacterium
GATACGTCCGCGCCGCTGCTGGGCCGCGCCGAGCGCGTGGAGCCCTACCGCATCGAGTTCTTCGGCGAGACCGTCGAGAGCATCCGCGCGATCGACCTGGACAGCCAGCGCTCGATGCAGACCGTCGATGAGCTTCGCGTGACGCCGCCCGGCGTGCACGAAACCGCTGAGCACACCGTCTGCCTGCTGGACCTGATCGGCCCCGAGACGATCATCGTGCTGCACGAACCGACGCAGATCGCGGAGGTGGCCCAGCTCTTTTTGCAGCGGGTGGACGACCCTCGCGGGTTTTATGCCTTCGAGGCCCTGTACCAAAGGATGCGCCGCCGCTCATGCCTGGAGATCGGGCGATTTGCCACGGCCGGACCGCAGGCCTCCATTCACCTGCGGGTGACCAGCGCCCAGCGCTACCAGCACAAGCCCGGCACGGCCTGGGCGCAGGATGACCCGCTGCCCGCCGAACTGGTGGCCGGCGACCGTCGGGTGATTCTCTTCTGCGAGAACACCGCAGAGCAGCAGCGCGTGCGGCAGATCATCGAGGATGCCCACGGGCGCGTTCCCGATTCGCTCGATCTGCCCATCGGCTTCATTCACCAGGGGTTTGTCATCGAGTCGCTGGGCGTGGTCGTCCTGGCGCATCACGAGGTCTTCGGTCAATACGCCCTGCGGCGGCGGATCCGCACCGTCCGGACGGGTCAGCCCATCCACGGTCTGGTCGACCTCAAGCGGGGCGACTACGTCGTCCACGTGTCCTACGGCATCGGCAAGTTCATCGGCATCGAGGTGATGGATAAGGACGGCTCGGCGACCGAGTACCTCACGATCGAATACGCCGACAAGGTGCGGATGCACGTGCCGGTCAGCAACATCGGCCTGGTGCAGAAGTACATCGGCGCGATGCCCAAGCGGCCGCGGCTCAGCCGCATCGGCACCAAGACCTGGCAGCGCCAGACCGAGCGCGTCCGCCAGGGCGTGCAGGAGCTGGCGATCGAATTGCTCGATACCCAGGCCCAGCGGCAGAAACTGGGCGGCTTCGCCTTCGAGGCCGAGACCCCCTGGCAGCGGGAGTTCGAGGCGGCGTTCCCCTACCCCGAAACGCCCGACCAGACGACCGCCTCGGCCCAGATTCGCACGGACATGGCCCGGTCCGTGGCGATGGATCGGCTGGTCTGCGGGGATGTGGGCTATGGCAAGACCGAGCTGGCGATGCGGGCGGCCTTCCGCGCGGTCCAGGCGGGCAAGCAGGTGGCCGTCCTGGTGCCCACCACCGTGCTGAGCGTGCAGCATGGCCGCACCTTCACCCAGCGCTTCGCCGACTACCCTGTCGTGGTGGAGGTGCTCAACCGATTCGTCGGCGAACCCCAGACACGGGACATCCTCGCGCGCTGCCGACAAGGCGGCGTGGATGTACTGATCGGCACCCATCGTCTGCTCAGCGACGACGTGGGCTTCAAGGACCTGGGGCTGGTCATTATCGACGAGGAGCAGCGCTTCGGCGTGGAGCACAAGGAGCGGCTCAAGCGATTCCGCGTGAACGTGGACGTGCTGACGCTGACGGCCACGCCCATCCCGCGCACGCTGCACATGGCCATGCTCGGCCTGCGGGACATCAGCTCGCTGGCCACGCCGCCCCTGGACCGGCGGAGTATCGTCACCCGCCTGTGCCGTCGTGATCCGGACCTGATCCGCCGGGCCATCCGCCATGAGCTGGCCCGCGATGGGCAAGTGTTCTTCCTGCATAACCGGGTGCAGACGATCGCCCGTGCCGCCGAGGAGGTCCGTTCGCTGCTGGATGATCCGCGCGTGCGGATCGCCGTCGCCCACGGGCAAATGCCCAGGCACGAGCTTGAGAACTCCATGGTCCGCTTCGTCGAGGGCCACATCGACGTGCTGGTCTGCTCGACGATCATCGAATCCGGCCTGGATATCCCCAACGCCAACACGCTGATCGTGGACGAGGCCGACCGCTTCGGGCTGGCCCAGTTGCATCAGTTGCGTGGCCGCGTGGGGCGGTACAAGCACCGGGCATACGCGTATTTCCTGCTGCCCGTATCCCGGCCGATCACCCCTATCGCCGCCCGACGGCTCAAGGCGATCGAGGAGTACTCCGAGCTGGGGGCGGGCTTTCGCATCGCACTGCAGGACCTGGAGATCCGTGGGGCGGGTAACATCCTCGGCCCCGAGCAGAGCGGACACATCAACACCGTCGGCTACGAGCTGTACTGTCGGCTGCTGGGCGAGGCGGTGCGGCGGCTCACGAACCAGCCCATCGAGGCGCCGCCCGAGACGGTGCTCGACCTGGGGCTGGCCGCGTATGTCCCCCGCTCCTACATCGCCTCGGACCGCCAGCGGATGGACGTGTACCGGCGGATCGCCGACGCCACGGCGGCCCAGGACCTCGTGCGGCTGGGCGAGGAGCTTGATGATCTGTTCGGGCCCATGCCGCCCGCGGTGCAGCGGGTGCTGGACCTGGCCGAGGTGCGGCTGCTGGCGTGGGCACGGGGCATCCGCAGCATCATTCGCCGCGATCGTGACATCATTTTCACCCTGTCGCAGGAGGCCCGGACCGCCGACCTGTTCGCCCGCGCGCCGGGGCGGGTTTCGATCCCCGACCCACGGACGGTGTACATGCGATTGACCGAGGAGGACTTGCAGCCCGGCCGACTGGTGGAACTGCTGAGCCGACTGCTCGGCGGCGCAAAGAAGCGGGCGCGTCCGAAACCCTCGAACGCGCCCGCAGGAAAGCGGTAACCGGCCCGCCGATCAGCCGTTGCGAACGGCCGCCTGCGCCGCCGCCAGCCGGGCGATCGGCACGCGGAACGGGGAACACGACACGTAGTTCATGCCCACGCGATGGCAGAAGTCGATGCTGCTGGGATCGCCGCCATGCTCGCCGCAGATGCCGACCTTGAGGTCTTCACGGGCCTGACGCCCCAGGCGAATGCCCATCTCGACGAGTTTGCCCACCCCGCTCTGGTCCAAGGCCTGGAACGGGTCCACCTCGTAGATCCCCTGCTGCGCGTACTCACCCAGGAACTTGCCGGCGTCGTCCCGGCTGAAGCCCATCGTCATCTGCGTCAGGTCGTTGGTGCCGAAGCTGAAGAACTCGGCCTCGGCGGCGATCTCGTCGGCCGTCAGGGCCGCCCGCGGCACCTCGATCATCGTGCCGACCAGGTACTTGATCTTGGATTTCTGCTCGGCGAAGACGGCCTTGATTTCCTCGACCACCTGCTCCTTGACCAGGGCCAGTTCTTTCACCGAGCCGACCAGCGGGATCATGATTTCGGGCAGCACCTTCTTGCCGCTCTTCTTGACCTCCAGGGCCGCCTCGATGATCGCCCGCGCCTGCATGCGGTAGATCGCCGGGTACGTGATTGCCAGCCGGCAGCCCCGATGGCCGAGCATGGGGTTCAACTCGTGGAGCTGGGCCACCTTGTCGGTGACGACGGCTACGTCCACACCGAGCCGCGAGGCCATCTCGGCCTGGCTCTTCTCGTCCTGCGGCAGGAACTCGTGCAGCGGCGGGTCCAGCAGTCGGATCGTCACGGGCAGCCCGGCCATCGCCTCAAAGATGCCGATGAAATCGTCCCGCTGATACGGCAGCAGCTTGGCCAGCGCCCCTTCGAACTGCTTCTTGGCGCCGGCGTGCTCCTGCTCGATGGCCTTGACCTGCTCGGCATCCTCGGTGGCGGCGAGCTTGGCCACCATCGCGGTATACTCATCCGAGGCGAGAATCATCTCGCGAACGGCCCAGATGCGGTCGCCCTCGAAGAACATGTGCTCGGTCCGGCACAGACCGATGCCCTCGGCGCCGAATTCGCGGGCCCGCCGGCTGTCGCCCGGCGTGTCGGCGTTGGTGCGGACGCCCAGCGTGCGGACCTTGTCGCACAGCTTCAGAAACAGGCCGAATTCGCCGGCCAGCGTGGGCTCGACCGTGGGCACCTGGCCGACCATCACTTCGCCGCTGGTCCCGTCGATGCTGATCCAGTCGCCTTGGTTAATCGTCTTGTGCCCGACGGTCATCTTGCTGTTCTTGTAGTCGATGTTCAGGGCGTCGACGCCGGCCACGCAGCATTTGCCCATGCCGCGGGCCACCACCGCCGCGTGACTGGTCATGCCGCCGCGGGCCGTCAGAATGCCCTCGGCCGCGTCCATGCCGCCGATGTCTTCCGGGCTGGTCTCGATTCGCACGAGGACGACCTTCTTGCCCTCATCCCGCCAGGCCTCGGCGACATCGGCGTCGAAGACGACCTGACCCACGGCCGCGCCGGGCGAGGCGGGCAGACCCTTGGCGATGACCTCGCGCGTGGCCTCGGGGTCGAACGACGGGTGCAGCAGCCGATCCAACTGCGCCGGCTCGACCCGTGTGACCGCCTGCTCGGCGGTGATGAGCTTCTCCTTGACCATATCCACGGCGATCTTGACCGCCGCCGCGGCGGTGCGCTTGCCCGTCCGGGTCTGCAGGATGAAGAGCCGGCCTTCCTGAATCGTGAACTCGATATCCTGCATGTCCTTATAGTGCTTCTCCAGCCGCGTCATCAGCGCGGTCAGTTCCTTGTAGCACTTGGGCATCACGTGGCTCAACTCCTTGAGCGGCACCGGCGTGCGGATCCCCGCGACCACGTCCTCGCCCTGCGCGTTCATCAGGAACTCGCCGTAAAACTCCTTCTCGCCCGTGCTGGGATTCCGCGTGAAGCACACGCCCGTGCCGCAGTCCTCGCCCATGTTGCCGAAGACCATCGCCTGGACGTTGACCGCCGTGCCGAGCAGCCCCTTGATATCGTGCAGCTTGCGATACTTGACGGCCCGGGGGGCGTTCCACGATCCGAAGACGGCGTTGATGGAGTGCTGGAGCTGCGTCCAGGCGTCCTCCGGGAAGCTCTTGCCGACGTGCTTTTTGTAGATGGCCTTATACTGTTCGACGACCTCCTTGAGCTGGTCGGCCGACAGCTCGTTGTCGTTCTTGACGCCGGCCTTCTCCTTGGCGGCGTGGATGGCTTCTTCGAAATACTCGTGTGAGCAACCCATCACCACGTCGCCGAACATGTCGATGAACCGGCGGTAAATGTCGTACGCAAAGCGGGCGTTTCCGGTCTTCTGGATGATGCCGTCCACGACCGTGTCGTTGAGCCCCAGGTTCAGGACGGTGTCCATCATGCCGGGCATCGACACCGCCGCCCCGGAGCGGACGCTGACCAGGAGCGGATTATCGTGGTCGCCGAACTTGGCGCCCATCGCCTTCTCCAGCTTGGCGATGTTCTTCTTGACCTCCTCTTCCAGACCCTCGGGCCACTTGCCGCCGGCGCGGTAATACTCGTCGCAGACGCTGGTGGCGATCGTGAAACCAGGCGGAACCGGCACGCCCAGGTTGGTCATCTCGGCCAGGTTGGCGCCCTTGCCCCCCAGCAATTCCTTCATCTTGGCGTTGCCCTCGGCCTTGCCGCTTCCAAAGAAGTAGACCTTTTTCTTGGCCATTATACAATTCTCCTAAGTCATTCCACGTGTCAAGGATTCTCGATCTGTCCCAGCCCGATTCAAAGAGGGTCGGTCACTATAGGCCACCGCACAGACCCTGTCAAGACCAAAAACCCGGCATCGGGCCGGGGGCCGGGGGGCTTTGCGGGACGTGAAGACGCCCGACCGGCGATTGACCCGCCGGGCCCGGATGGGGTACACTGACTGCCTTGTATTTGCGCCTTCTGGATCAAGAGCGACGTTCAGGGACTATCGTATGCTTTCACGAGCGGCGGACTTCCGGCGGTACCTGGTTCCGATCGACACCCCGTCGATCCAGCAGTGGTTCACCGACTGCGCGGTGATCGGCGCGGGCGTCGCCGGGTTGCGCGCGGCGCTGGAGGCGGCCGAAGGGTGTCGCGTCATGCTGCTGTGCAAGGCCTCGCCCGAGGAGAGCAACACCTGGAACGCCCAAGGGGGTATCGCCTCGGTGATGGGGCCCGACGACAGCCTGGATGAGCACGTGGCCGATACCCTGGAGACGGGGTGCGGGTTGTGCGATGAGCAGACGGTCCGCCTGGTCGTCGGCCGCGGACCGGACCTTGTGCGTCAGTTGATCGATTGGGGCACCGAGTTCGACCGGGTCGACGGGCGCATCGACGTGAGCCGCGAGGGAGGACACAGCAAGGCCCGCATCCTGCACGCCCACGGGGATTCGACCGGACGGGGGATCGCCGAGACATTGCTCCGCAAGGTCCAGGAACAACCGGCCATCCATACGATGGACCACTTCTTCGCGATCGACCTGCTGACCGATCCCGAGGGGCGGTGCCTGGGCGTGATCGGGCAGCGCAACGGAACCCTGCAGATCGTCTGGGCGGAAGCCACGATCCTGGCCACGGGCGGGGCGGGCCGATTGTACCGCGAGACCACGAATCCGCCGCGGGCCACGGCCGACGGTCTGGCGATGGCCTACCGGGCCGGGGCGGTCCTGCGGGACATGGAGTTCATGCAGTTTCACCCGACCACGTTGTACGTGGCCGGGGCGTCGCGGGCGCTGATCACCGAGACGCTGCGGGGGGAAGGAGCGATCTTGCTGGATCGCGACGGCGTCCCGTTCATGAGCGAATACCATCCGTCCGCGGAACTGGCCCCGCGCGACGTGGTCAGCCGGGCCATCCTCGATCGCATGCTCAAAACCGGCAGCACCCACGTCTATCTGGACGTGCGGCATTTCGACAAGACCCGCTTCGCGCGGCGATTCCCCCTGATCAATGATCTGTGCGAGAGCTTCGACATCGACGTCTCCAAGGATCTGATCCCCGTGCGGCCCAGCGCCCACTACATGATCGGCGGCGTGAAGACCGACGCGCAGGGGCGAACCACCGTACCGGGCCTGTTGGCCTGCGGCGAGGTGGCGTCCACCGGTCTGCACGGCGCCAACCGCCTGGGCAGCAATTCCCTCCTCGAGGGCTTGGTGTTCGGACAGATCGCTGGACGCCGCGCCTGCGCAGATCGCCGCAACGGATCGGCCGAGCCGCGGTTTCGGCGCCTGCACTACGAGGTCCCCGTCAGCGATCGCAGCCGGCTCGACACCAACGACGTGCGCAACAGCCTGCGGGCCCTGATGTGGCGTAACGTGGGCATCACCCGTCGCGACAGGCACCTCGGCGAGGCGCTGGATATCGTCGGGTTCTGGCAGCGGTACGTGATGGACAAGGTCCTGGATTCGCCCTACGGGTGGGAGTGCCAGAACATGCTGACCGTGTGTTCCCTGATGGCCCAGGCGGCCCGGTCGCGGCGTGAAAGCCGAGGGGTGCATTATCGGGATGATTATCCCGAGCCGAACGACGGCGAGTTCGCCCGGCATATCGAGCTGTCCCGAAGCGATTGAGAACCGTCGTCGTAGGGGGGGTCGTCGGATCGGCCCTGGCGCCTCTCCAGGGCCGCCAAGGCGTTCCGATTCACGTGAAACGCCCCCAGCGCCGACAGGGGGACGGGACAATCCCGGCGAATCACGCGGTTGGGCCCATCGGTCAATCGGTTGGCCACGTTCTGACCATGTACGACCTGGAGCCAATACGGCGCTTGTGGGATCAATTCCCACTCGTCGGTCGGTAATTGGTCATTCGGGTAGTGGTAGACGCTGGTCGCCCTCACGCGGGGCTCGATCAGCGTGGGCAAATGGTACGGATAGTCCATCAGCCACGCCTGGCGGCCCGCCAGATCCAAGATCACCCCCTGAGCGAAACTGATCGCCCACGTGCGTCCCCGCGGTCGATACCGCTGCTGGATCAGGCCGATCGTGTTCTCGTGGATCGCATCATCGCTGTCGAGCTCGGTCGTGATCAAGTCGTAGTCGCCCGGCGCCGCGTGGTCGACGACGGTGCGGGCGATGCGCTCGCCGTCCAGGCCGCGACAGGTCAGATAGAGCGGCACCAGGTTGGGCACGCGCAGCGATTCGACCCACAGTTTGTACTGCGGAGGTGTGCGAATATCCAGAAACAGCAGCCACGTGAAGTTCCGGCAACGCTGGCCCCGGATGCCGGGCAGGGTGAACGTCTCGAACAGCCGCACGCGGTGTTCCATCCAGGCATCGCCGGTCAGCTCGTCATTGCCGCGTACCCCCCGGTGACTGTAGACACCGACGTTCAGACACGTGATCACGTAATGTCGAAACGACACAGGCCTCTCCTTGTGGCAGCGGCGCCGCAAGTCAGTATCGCCGTGCGGGCGCCGCTGTCAAGCATTCACAGGCCCGACTCGTCTTCCCGTATCTTGGCCGGGGTGTTTGTGAGGTCGATACCGCCGCTGCGGGGTCAGCCGCCACCTGCCCGTGTGGGCCGTGGGCGTGTCTTGAGGATGCCACGGGGACATTTGTCACGACACGGCCACGCAGGCGTGGCCCTGCCACCCAACCTGCAGCCTGCCCTCAGATCTGTCAACCGCCCGCGGGGCGAAGTGCGAAGCCGGTTCACGGGCCCGGTCGTCGGTGAGAACGGACGCGGGGGTCGCCGGGGCGCGCCAGGTGCATGCCTGCGCCTCAGCGGCGAGGCGGCACGTGCAGGCTGATGCCGAAGGCGTCCTCCCAGGCCTCCTTGAGCACCTCGCTGACGGTCGGATGGGCGAAGCACACCCGCTCAATGGGCTCGCGACTGCCGAGCAGGGCGCGGGCGGCGGCGGTCATCTCGGTGACCACGGCGCCGACCATCGTCACACCGACGACGCTATCGGTGGTCTTGTCGCGGATGACCCGGATCTCGCCGACGTTCTCGTTGTGGCAGACGCTGCGGCCATTCGTGCGGAACGGGGCGCTGCCGACGACCACCTCGCGGCCCTCGGCGGCGCAGGCCTTTTCATTCTTGCCGACCGAGGCCACCTCCGGGAACGTGTACACGGCCCGCGGAACGAGGCTGTAATCGTCCATTTCCTCGTTGCCCCCGGTGGCGTTGGCGGCGGCGACCTCGGCCTCGGCGAACGCGCCGTGGGCCAGGTACGTGGTGCCCACCAGATCGCCGATGGCGTACACGCCGGGGGCGCTGGTTTCCATCCTGCGGTTGACCTTGACGGCCGGGCCGTTCATGTCCAGGCCCAGCGACTGGACCGTTTCCGAATCGCAACAGGCCCGGCGGCCGACGGCGACGAGCACCTTCTCGGCCGGGATATCGGCGTGCGACTCCACGTGGACGACGGCTCCTTTGTCGGATGTGTCCACGCCGGTGACCTTGCCGCCGGTCAGGCACGTGATGCCCAGCTTCTTGAGCTCCTTGGCCATGAGCGCGCCGACCCAGTCGTCCTCGGTGGGCAGTACCTGCGGCAGGGCCTCGACGATCGTGACCGCGCAGCCCATGGCCGCGTAGACGCACGCCATCTCGCAGCCGATCACGCCGCCGCCGATGATGACCATCGACGCCGGGACCGCCGGCAGCGACAGGGCATCGGTGCTGCTGATAATCGTGTGGCCGTCGTAGGGGAACGCGCCGATCTGGATGGGGGCCGAGCCCGTGGCCAGGATAATCTTGTCGCCGGCGATCGTCTGGCCGCCGCCGGGGCCGTCCACGCGGACCTGCCCGGGCGCCGGGACGATGCCGCACCCTTCGAACACCTTGACCTTGTTGCTGCGAAGCAGACCGCTCACGCCGCCGCGAAAACCGGCGACAATGGCGTCCTTACGCTTCTGCATGGCGGCCCAGTTGGGCGTGATCGACCCGATCTCCACGCCCATCAGCTTGGCGTGCCGGGCCAGCGTCATGAAATGCACCGATCCCAACAGGGCCTTGGAGGGGATGCACCCCCGGTTCAGACACGTGCCGCCCATTTGGTCCTTTTCGAC
>DSDH01000594.1 GCA_011055475.1 Phycisphaerales bacterium
GTCCTGAAGATGGGACCGTGCGTCACCCCATGGCCACACAAGTGTGGCCATGCCACCCACGATTGGGCATGTCCTGGCGATACGGGGCGGTCGTCACCCCATGGCCACACAAGCGTGGCCATGCCACCCAACAACCTTGTAGACCCCCCCACCGTCATCCCGACCGGAGGGCCGAAGGCCCGGAGCGGAGGGACCCGTTTAAACAGCACTTCCACAAGGCACCTGGCACCATGTCACAACAACATCATCTGACTACTACCAGCGAGCCACCACAACGCCCAGTGCACCCGCCATCAAGCCCAGAGACGAGGCAAAGGCAGCCAAGTATACGGAGGCCTTCGGCAACCACCGCGCCACAGGCAACAGAAGCTCCTTGGGAACGAGAAATCCCGCCGATCCCCGCTGATGTGTCATACTCGATCCTCAAGGATGAGCGGTTCCTGAACATCAAACGCAGCATTGATGTACGGCTGAACAAGAAGGTGTCCAAGGAAACTCTTCGCAATATAGCCCTAAAGCTAAAGGCCCAAGACCCGACTCCCTATGAACGGACCTTCATCTGTCACGTCTTGCCAGGCATGAAGGTTGGGGCCGGAGCATGGGCTACGGCGCATTTCAATCCTGATCTGAAGATTGAGATTCTCGGACTCAGCCTTGAACAAGAGAAAGCGCTCACAGCCCGAGCGAATGTTCCATCGCGCGAAGTTATTGGTACATGGCTGGACGAGAGACCGTTTGTCGGCTCTAGGATTACACTGTTCCGGGAAAACGGCGTCTTGTTTATGGAATCTACATACCCCGATGGAAGTTCAGGTAAGGAAGAAATGGTAGAAGGTACACTCCGCACATGAAGAACGTTTCGGAGAACAGGCCCAAGTCTGGCTGGTGATTTCTACCTGATAGATGATGAAGGCAAGCTCCAGCTCCACGATGACGAAGGGCACATCGCGACCGCAAGGAGACTGCGATGACTATAAGGTCCCACGTCTGCCCATGCATGGGTACTCCTCCGTCAGACCCCGCTTAGGGACCCAAGCTCATCGCCCGTTCTCGGGTGTCCCACCACACCCTGTCTCTAGAAAAACGGTAGGTAAGTTGGGTGGTTCTTTGGCTCACCATCACTTCTGTTCGGGGCTGGGCAGGCCGAGTTCGGTCATGACCATTTGCATGTCCTCCCAGACGCGGCGGCGGTTCTCCGGCGAGTAGCTGCGCAGGAGGTACGCGGGGTGGTAGGTGGCCATGAGCTTGACCGGGGGCCGTTCGGGCGAGAAGGAGTACTCGTGGAACCGCCCGCGAAGCCGGCCGATGGGCAGGTTCACCTCCAACAGGCCGTTGGCTGCGTGAGCCCCCAGGCCCACGATAATCTCCGGCCGGATCGCCTCGAGCTGCCGCCGCAGGAACGGCCGGCAGTTGGCCTTCTCCTCCGGCCGCGGGTCGCGGTTGCCTGGCGGGCGGCACTTGAGCGTGTTGCAGATGAACACATCCGACCGTTGCAGCCCCATCGCCGTGATGATCTTGGTGAGCAGTTGACCCGCACGGCCGACGAAGGGCCGCCCCTGGGCGTCCTCATCGGCCCCGGGGGCCTCGCCCACGAACACCAGCCGGGCCCGCGGACTGCCCTCGCCGGGCACGACGTGGTTGCGGGTCGCGGCCAGCTCCTCGCACAGGGTGCACCGCGCCACCTCCTCGGCCACCGCCGCCAGCACCGCCGCCGGATCGGCGCCGTCATCCGCCGCCGCCGGACCGGTTGACCCTTGGGCAGGCGTCGCGGCCTGTGCCGGAGCCGCCCCCCGCACGGTGAAATCGCCGGTGAAGAACCGCTCCATCTCGGCGTGCTGCCGTATCGCCTTCCGAATGTCCGTCGCATCGTCCATGTCGCCGCCGAGTGTAGCCGCCCGCCGGGCCCCTGGCAACCGGCCCGGCGACAAAAACGCCCGGCCGGTTGCCCCCGGCGGACCGTTTTGATACAGTGGGCGCGTAATGTTAGTCAGGGAGGACCGGATGTGTCAGGGTGTCGGGTCGGAGGAAGCGACCATGCGGTCGTCGAGGAGCAGGATTGGACTGGCCGTGGGGGGTGTTGCGCTGGGGTTGTGCGCGGTCGGCGCCTGGTGGGCGCTGTCGCATAGCCGGTGGGGCCGTCTTCGCACCCTCATCGACGCCTATGACCCGGCGGGCGAGTTCGTCGCCCTGACCATCGAGTACCCCTTCCAGGATGCCCTGTTCCCCGTGGATATCGTGCCGCCGACGGTGCGGTGGACGGACGCGGCCGAGCACGCCCGGTGCTGGCTGGTGACGCTGGAGACACCCGGCGACAAGGAGCCGATGCACTTTTTGGCCGAGGAAAACCGCTGGACCATCCCCGAAGACGCCTGGCGGCGGGCCCGGGCGGCGGCCGGCCGTGGCCCGATCCAGCTTGGCGTGGCCGGGGCGGACGACCGCAAGCGGCAAATCGTCTCCCACGGCCACATCTCGTTCGAGATCAGCCCCGAGCCGGTCGCGGCGCCGATCTTTTACCGGGAGGTGAACCTGCCCTTCATCGAGGCGGTCAAGGACCCCTCGCGCATCCGCTGGCGGTTCGGAGCCGTGTCCTCAGCGCAGCCGCCGGTGGTCCTGGAGAATCTGCCCGTCTGCGGCAACTGCCACTCGTTCAGCGCCGATGGCAGCGTGCTGGGCATGGACGTGGACTACGCCAACAGCAAGGGCTCCTACGTCATCACGCGAACGACCGAGGACATGGTGCTGGCCACGAGTGACGTCATCACGTGGAACGACTATCGCAAGGAAGACGGCGAGCAGACGTTCGGCCTGCTCAGCCAGGTCTCGCCGGATGGGCGGTACGTCCTCAGCACGGTCAAGGACAAGAGCGTCTTCGTGCCGCAGGAGGACCTGGCGTTCTCGCAGTTGTTCTTCCCGCTCAAGGGTATCCTGGTCGTGTATGACCGGGCGACGGAGGAGTTTTACCCCCTGCCGGGCGCGGACGACCCGCAGTACGTGCAGAGCAACCCCACGTGGAGCCCGGACGGCCGGACGGTGGTCTTCGCCCGGTCCAAGGCGTATGACCTGCGCGACACCCGCGGCCAGGGCAAGCTGCTCCTGACGCGGGAGGAGTGCCTGGAGTTCACGCGGGATCGCCAGCCGTTCCGCTTCGACCTGTACCGCGTGCCCTTCAACGAGGGCCGCGGCGGCACGCCCGAACCAATCGAGGGGGCCTCCAACAATGGATTGAGCAATTACTTCGCCCGGTTCAGCCCGGATGGGCGGTGGATCGTGTTCTGCCGGGCCGAGAGCTACATGCTCCTGCAGCCCGACAGCCAGTTGTACATCATCCCGGCCGAGGGCGGCACGGCCCGCCGGCTCGAATGCAACACGGACCTGATGAACTCCTGGCACAGCTTCTCACCGGATGGACGGTGGCTGGTCTTCTCCTCCAAGGCGTTCACCCCGTACACGCAGTTGTTCTTGGCGCACATCGACGCCGAGGGGCACAGTCGGCCGCCCGTGCTGCTGGAGCATTTCACGGCCCCGGACCGGGCGGCGAATATCCCCGAGTTCGTGAACCTCAAGCCCACGGCGATCCGCCGGATTCACGAGGATTTCCTCAACGACTATTCGTTTGTCCGGGCGGGCAACGAGTTCTACCGCTCGGGCGAGGCGGACGCCGCGATTCGCAACTACCGCAAGGCCCTCGAACTCAACCCGAACAACGCCAAGGCCCATCACCGATTGGGCTTTCTGCTCTACAACGTGCAGGAACAACCCGCCGCGGGGTTCGAGCATCTTCGTCGGGCGGTGGCCCTGGGGCCACGGGACGGCGCGGCACAGTACGACCTCGGCTACGCCCTGCTCCATCAGGGCCGCGTCACCGAGGCCGTGGTGCACCTGGAGGAGGCCGTCCGCCTGCTGCCGCGGGGCTGGGACAAGCAGTATAACCCCACGGACATGAACTACACGTTGGGCCTGGCCCTGTTGCAGGCCGAGCAGTACGGTAAGGCCGCGGCCGCCTGGCGGCGAACGCTGGAACACTCGCCCGATCACGCCCGGGCGCGCTATGGGCTGGCGACGGCCCTGGCGGCGATGGGGCAGATCGACGCACCGATGGCCGAATACCATCGGGCGGTGGCACTGGATCCCACGGTGGATCGTTCGGCGGCGTTCCACAACCTGATTGCGGCCAATTATGCCCGCCAAGGACGCTACCAGGAGGCCTCAGCAGCCGCTCGACGGGCCCTGCGGATCGCACAATCCACGGGCAAGACGCAACTGGCCTACCAGATTATGGATCAGATCACCCAGTATCAACAAATGGCCGGGGCAAGCGGCTTCTGAGGGCCTGCTTGCCGGAATCGCAACGAACCCGCAGAGCATCTTATCGGTTTTGCGCCCGCCTTTCGTGGTTTTGCCCGCTTTTTGCCGCACAGGGCTATTGATCGGCGGGGTCCGTCCCTGTAAGGTAAGGGCTCGACGTGGCGGGGTACACGCCCAAGTGGTTCCAATGTGACAGGAGGCCGTATGGCGGGAAAGAGGAATGCGATTGTCGCCCAGTCGGGTGGGCCCACGGCGGTGATTAACGCCAGTGCGTGCGGGGTGATTCAGGAGGCGATCGCCTCCGGCCGGATCGACCGCGTCTTCGGGGCAACCAACGGCATTCTGGGCGTCCTGCAGGAGGACCTGTTCGACATCAGCGCCGAGAAGCCCGAGACGATCGAGGCCCTCAAGCGGACCCCGGCGGCGGCGATCGGGTCGTGCCGGTACAAGCTCAAGAGCCTCAAGGACTCGCGGGCCGATTATGAGCGGATCCTGGCCGTGTTCGAGGCGCACAATATTCACTACTTCTTCTACATCGGCGGCAACGACTCGATGGACACCGCCGACAAGGTTAACAAGCTGGCGGCCGAGACCGGCTATGATTTGGTGTGCATCGGCGTGCCCAAGACCATCGACAACGACTTGGCGTGCACGGACCATTGCCCGGGATACGGCAGCGTCGCCAAGTACGTTGCCACCAGCGCCATGAACGCCGGACGGGACACCGAGGCGCTCTATACCACCGACACGTGCACCATCCTGGAGGTGATGGGCCGCAACGCCGGCTGGATCGCCGCGGCGACGGGCCTGGCGCGACGGGTGGACGAGGATGCGCCGCATCTGATCTACCTGCCGGAGGTCGCCTTCGATGTCGACCGGTTTGTGGAGGATGTGAAGGACGTATTGGGACGATTCAAACGAGTGTTCATCGTGGCCGGCGAGGGGCTTCGCGGGGCCGACGGCCAGTATATCACGGCCGACACGGGCAAGTTCGGCAAGGACAGCTTCGGCCATGCCCAGCTCGGCGGCGTCGCAGAGATTCTCAAGGCCATCGTGGAGGAGCGAGTCCACATCAAGGCCCGGTTCAACAAGCTGGGCACAAACCAGCGCAGCGCGATGCACTTCGCCTCGCTGACGGACGTGGATGAGGCGTACCTGTGCGGCCAGGCGGCGGTGCAGACGGCCCTGAGTGGGCAGAACGGCAAAATGGTGACGCTCGTCCGTGAGTCGGACAACCCGTACCGATGCACCACGGGCCTGGCGCCGCTCAGCGAGGTGGCCAACGGCGAGCACCTGCTGCCGCGTGAATACATCAACGAGGCGGGCAACGGCGTGACACCGGCGATGCTCGATTACGTGCGGCCGCTGGTGCGGGGAGAGGCCCCCATCACGATCGGGGGCGACGGGTTGCCCGTGTACATGCGGTTCGAGCGCAAAACCGTTGCGAAGAAGCTGCCCAAGTACCTGTAGGGGCGGAAAGGCCGAAGATGAAGCATTTGTTCGACGTGCGCGATAAGGCGGTCGTGATCACCGGGGGCGCGGGTGTTCTGTGTGGGACGATGGCGCGGGAGCTGGCCGCGCGCGGCGCCAAGGTCTGCGTGGCCGACTACGACGAGATGCGGGCCCATGAGGTGTGCCGCCAGATCGAGGCCGACGGCGGATTCGCGTTGCCGGTGCGGATCGACGTGCTGGACCGCGGCACCGTGAAAGGGGCGTTTTCCTGCGCGCTGGAGAGTATCGGGCATATCGACGTTCTCATCAACGGCGCCGGCGGCAATAAGAAGGACGCGACGTGCGCGCCGCCTGACACGTTCTTTGATCTGCCCGATGAGGCGATCCGCGCGGTGTTCGATTTGAACTGCCTGGGCACCATCATCCCCACGCAGGTGTTCGGGCGCTATATGGCCGACCGGGGCGAGGGGGTCATCGTGAACATCTCGTCGATGAACGCCTTTCGGCCGCTGACCAACATCGCGGCGTATTCGGCGGCCAAGGCGGCGGTGAGCAACTTCACGCAATGGCTGGCGACGTATATGGCCCAGCGGCACAGCCCGAACATCCGCGTCAATGCGATTGCGCCGGGGTTCTTCCTGACCGAGCAGAATCGGTTCCTGCTGACGGATGAATCGGGTGAGCTGACGCCGCGGGGTCGGACGATCGTCGACCATACGCCGATGGGCCGCTTCGGAGAGCCCGATGACCTCCTCGGAACCCTCTTGTGGCTGGTCAGCGACGCCTCGCGGTTCGTCACCGGCGTGGTCGTGCCCGTGGATGGCGGATTCGCGGCCTTCAGCGGCGTGTAGTCTTCTGCACAACGAACAACGGAAAGGAGATCATGGATCCAGCCCAAGCCTTGAAATCGCTCGAACCCACGAAGGACTTCTTCGTGGGGATCGACTCGGACGGTTGCGTGTTCGACACGATGGGGATCAAGCAGCGGGAGTGTTTTTGCCCGATGCTGATCGGCTATTTTGGCCTGCAGCCCGTGGCCCTGGCCGCCCGCGAGTGCAAGGAGTTCGCCGATCTGTTCAGCAAGACCCGCGGCGCCAACCGGCACAAGACGGCCGTGCGGATTCTGCGGGAGCTGCTGCCCACGCACCCGATGGTCCGCGAACGGGGTTTTGAGGTGCCGGCGTTCGAGCATTACTGTCGGTGGGTCGACGACCCCAAGAGCCTGCTGAGCAACGATGGCCTGCGACGCGCGATCGACGCCGCGCAGGACCCCGACGCCAAGCGTCAGCTCGAGCTGGTGCTCACCTGGTCGCTGCGGGTCAATGAGATGGTCACCGAGATCGTCAAGGGCATCCCCCCCTTCCCGCACGTCCAGCCGTGCCTGGAGAAGATGGCCGCCAGGGCCGATCTGATCTGTTGCTCGGCCACGCCGAACGAGGCGTTGGTGCGGGAGTGGCAGGAGCACGGCATCGAGACGTATCCGCAGGTGATCGCCGGCCAGGAAATGGGTAGCAAGGCCGAACACCTGAAGTATGCCGCCGGGGGCAAGTACCCCGACAACCATGTCCTGATGATTGGCGATGCGCCGGGCGACCTCAAGGCGGCACGGGCGGCGGGCGCGTTATTCTATCCGATCAACCCCGGGCACGAGGACGCCTCGTGGAAGCGTCTGCACGAGGAGGCGTTTGACCGGTTCCTCGCGGGCGAATATGCGGGCGATTACGAAGCCTCGTTGATCGCCGAGTTCGACGCGTACCTGCCGGAGACCCCACCCTGGCTCGGCTGAGGAACCGGGGGCGTCAATGACCGATACGGCCGTTTTGGTTGAGAAGCGGATACCGTACAAGACCCACCAATGATCAAAGATCAAAAAGCAAAATGCAGAATGACAGATCAAAATCCAAAATCTTGGCCGCGAGGTGGTAACGGCGCGCATACGATTCGGGATTTGCAGAGGGGTTGACCGCACACAGGCGAAATGAATGTGAATCAGACGTTTTATGCGACAGGTAGCGAGAGCACCGCGTTGGACCGACAGGCCCTTCAGGAGGGGCTGTATGCGGCCCTGGCGGCCCTGGGACGGCGACGGAAGGTCTTGATCGTGCCGCCGGATATCACACGGCTTCACTCGCAGGCCGGATGGCTGACGCGGATGGCCTGCGAATACTACGGCCCGGCGGTCACCGACATCCTCCCGGCCATCGGCACCCACACCCCCATGACCGAGGCGGAAATCCGGCGGATGTACGGCGACCTGGACACGGGGCTGTTCCGCGTGCACGATTGGCGACGGGGAATCGCGACCCTGGGGCAGGTGCCCGGCGCGTTCGTGGCCGAGGTCAGCGGCGGCAAGGTGGATTACCCGTGGCCGGCCCAGGTGGACCGGCTCCTGGTCGAAGGCGGGTTCGACCTGATCCTGTCTATCGGCCAGGTCGTGCCGCACGAGGTCGCGGGCATGGCCAACCATAACAAGAACATCTTCGTGGGCACCGGCGGCGCCGAGGGTATTAACAAAAGCCACTTCCTCGGCGCGGTCTGTGATATGGAAAAGATCATGGGCCGGGCGGATACGCCCGTGCGACGCGTGCTCAACTATGCCTCCGACCACTTCGCGGGCCACCTGCCGATCGTCTACGTGCTGACCGTGGTGCAGGCCCTGCCGACCGGGACGGCGACGCGGGGCCTGTTCATCGGCGCCGATGCGGCGTGCTTCGAACACGCCGCCCGCTTGAGCCTGCGCGTCAATTTCCAGATGCTCGATGCCCCCATCGACAAGGCCGTCGTCTGGCTGGACCCGGAGGAATACAAAAGCACCTGGCTGGGCAACAAGAGCATCTACCGGATGCGGATGGCGATGGCCGATGGGGGCGAATTGATCGTACTGGCCCCGGGGTTACGACAATTCGGCGAGGACGCCCAGATCGACCGGCTGATCCGCAAATACGGATACTGCGGCACACCGCGGGTCCTGGAGGCCGTTGAACGCAACGGGGACCTGCGTGACAACCTCAGCGCCGCGGCGCACCTGATCCACGGTTCGAGCGAGGACCGGTTCAGCGTGACCTATTGCCCCGGCCACCTGGATTGCGAGGCGATCAAGGCGGTGGGCTTCCGATACGCCCCGCTGCAGGAGATGATGCAGCGGTATGATCCCGCGCGGCTGTCCGACGGCTGGAACGAGGTCGACGGCCAACGCGTCTACTTCGTCTCCAATCCCGGCCTGGGCCTGTGGTCCACCCGAGAACGTTTCGAAAAGGCATGAACGGACGGCCCGACGCGGGTCGCCACAGAAGAGGAGTCACGGACATGGCACAAGCGGATATCGGACTGGTCGGTTTGGCCGTCATGGGTGAGAATCTCATCCTGAACATGGAAAGCAAGGGCTTCACCGTCGCGTGTTACAACCGCACCGTGGAAAAGGTGGATCGCTTTATCGAGGGTCGCGCCAAGGGCAAGAACATCATCGGGTGCCGTTCCATCGAAGAGCTGGTCGCCGCGCTCAAGAAGCCGCGCAAGATCATGCTTATGGTCAAGGCGGGCAAGCCCGTCGATGATTTCATCGAGCAGATCCTGCCCCACCTGGACGACGGCGACATCCTGATCGACGGCGGCAACAGCCATTTCCCGGACACGATCCGCCGCACGCAGACCGTCGAGAGCCAGGGCAAGCTGTACATCGGCACGGGCGTTTCCGGCGGCGAGGAAGGCGCCCTGCGGGGCCCCTCCATCATGCCGGGCGGCTCACCGGCGGCCTGGCCGCACGTCAAACCCATCTTCCAGAAGATCGCCGCTCAAACCGAGACAGGTGAGCCCTGCTGCGACTGGGTCGGCCAGGGCGGCGCGGGCCACTTCGTGAAGATGGTCCACAACGGTATCGAGTACGGCGACATGCAGATGATCTGCGAAACCTACCAGCTCATGAAGGTCGGGCTGGGGATGGGCAATGACCAGATGCATGAGGTCTTCGCCGA
>DSDH01000264.1 GCA_011055475.1 Phycisphaerales bacterium
AGAGCATCAACTTCACGCACGCCGTGTCGGGCTGCCCGGTCTGTTCGCCCTACCGCGCGAGCCTGCTGACGGGCCGATACCCGCTGAGTCATGGGGTGTTCCTCAACGATGTGCCGCTGGGCACGGAGGCCGTGAGCATCGCCCAGGCCTGCAAGGCCGCCGGATACCACACGGGATACATCGGCAAGTGGCACCTGGAGGGCAATGGCCGGACCCGTTACATCCCACCCCACCGGCGACAGGGATTTGAGTTCTGGAAGGTGCTCGAGTGCACGCACAACTACAACCGCTCGCAGTACTACGCCGGGGATGACCCGACGCCGCGATTCTGGCCGGAGTACGACGCGGTCTCGCAGACCGATGAGGCCTGCCGGTACATCCGCCGGCAGGCGACGGCCGGGCCCTTCGTGCTGTTTCTATCGTGGGGTCCGCCCCACGCCCCCTACCTAACCGCGCCCGAAGAGTACCGCAAGCGATTCCGGCCGGAGGACGTGGTTCTGCGGCCGAACGTCCCGCCCGAGCGTCACGAGGTGGCCCGCCGGGACTTGGCCGGTTACTACGCACACATTGCGGTCCTGGATGAGTGTATCGGCCGCATCGTCGAGACGCTCAGCGGGGCGGGGATCGCCGAGGACACCATCCTGGTGTTCACAAGCGACCATGGCGACATGCTTTACTCGCAGGACATGACCAAGAAGCAAAGACCTTTCGACGAGTCCATTCGGGTGCCCTTGCTGTTGCGTTATCCGGCGGTGCACGGGTCGGCCGGCCGCCGGATCGACATGCCGATCAACGCGCCCGACATTATGCCGACGCTGCTGGGGCTGGCGGGCATTGCCATCCCGAAGACGGTCGAGGGACGCGATTACTCCCCGGTCATTCGTGGCACGGCCGAACCGGATAACGAGGCGGTGCTGATCTCGTGCCCGTCACCCTTTGGCCAGTGGGAGCGTCGGCATGGCGGCCGTGAGTATCGAGGCATCCGCACCCGACGCTATACCTACGTCCGCGACCTGAACGGACCGTGGCTGCTGTTTGACAACGAGGCGGACCCCTACCAGCAGACCAACCTCGTCGGCCGCGTTGAGTATGGCGGCGTGCAGGCGCGGCTTGAGGCCATGCTCGCCGCCGAGCTGCGCCGCACGGGGGATGACTTTCGGCCCGGCGGGGAGTACATCCGCCGCTGGGGCTGGACCGTCGATGAAAACGGCACCGTCCCCTACTGGATAAAGAACGACGGACAACCGGCTTGAGATTCCTTGCTGTAAGCCGTGACCGCGCTGGGTGATAACCCGGCGGGCGGCGGTCCTGGTCCATGAACGCCAGGATCCTCTTCACGGGCGTGTCGCCCGGGATACCATTATTGGGGCTTACACGTGCCACGGCGAGCGCATCGGGCGCGACAGGAGGCGGTTGGCCTCCTCATCATTGTCGAAGCGCTCGGCGGCCGGGTCCCACCGCAGCGGTCGGCCCAGTTTGTAGGCGATGATCGTCAAGTGACCCAATGAGGCCGAGCGATGCCCCAGTTCCTCGTGGCAATTGGGCTGCTGGCGGGTGCGGATGCATTCCAGCCAGTTGGCGTGGTGGTTGTTCTCGCCGATATTCACATCCCGGGTTTTGAGGCCCATCTCGTCGAAGATCTCGGCCGGCTCGCCCTGCACGGGCCCGCCGGTGGACATGCTCGTCACCCAGCCTCGCTCGCCCACGAACAAGCCGCCGAAATTGCCCGCCACATGCGCGTTCTGCGGCACGGCCTTGTACACGTCCTTGACCATGCCCCAGTGATCCACCAGATGCAGGAGCGTGCCGTTCGCATAGCGGCAGGTCATCGTCGGATAGCGTCCCTCGCCGGGGGGGAGGAACTCCACGGGCCCGCTTGTCTCCATGCCCAGGGCGTACTGGATCACATCGGCGCTGTGCGAGTGGTGCCACGTCACGGACACCGCACCGAAATCCTCGCAGAACGACCAGGGCACGACGCCGGGGCTGGGGTTGATGTGGTACAACGGGTGATATGGCCGCCAGGCCGCGGGGCCCACCCAGAGGGGCCAGTTGAGCCCATCGGGCACGGGCTGGCCAGGCAGGGCCACGTCCAGCGGCACATAACTGTGGCCGTACTTCTCGGCGGGAAGGAACTCCTGCCACGGCTTGAATCGCTCGCTCAGCAGCCAGCCCATCAGGTTGTTCCACAGGGTGAAGACATGCTTGACCTTGCCCAGGCCGCCGCGACGCACGAACTCGCACACCCGCCGCACGGTCGGGATCGAGCGATACTGCGTGCCCGTCTGAAACACGCGGCCATAGCGCCGCATGACCTCCACCAACCGACGGCCCTCGGCCACGGTCAAGGAGATCGGCTTTTCGCAGTAGACATCCTTGCCGGCCTTGGCGGCGTCGATGCTCTGCAGCGTGTGCCAATGGTCGGGCGTGGCGATCACCACGGCGTCGATGTCGCTTCGGGCCAGGAGCTCGCGGTAGTCTTCATAGGCCGCGCACCCGCCGTAGGTCCCCGCCGTGGAGGCCGCGGCGTAGGCCTGGTCGGCCCGTTGTTGGGCCGCATCCCGGCGGACCTTATCCACGTCGCAGACGGCCAGCACCTGCACGTCCCCGTCGCCGAGGAGCCGATTCAGATGACCGCGACCCATCAGACCGGGCCCGATCACACCGACCGTGATGTGGTCGCTGGGTGCGGGACCATCCGCGGCCCACGCCCTCGCGGAAAGTACCCAGGGCGCTGCCGAACAGGCGCCCGCCCCCGCCAGAAAGCCTCGTCGCGTCACATCCCGTTGCTTGCGCCCTGCACGTTGCATCATCCTTGCCCTCACCTTGTCTTGTCGGCCAGTTCAATACACGTTTCGTCGATGCGGTCGATGTGCTCACGCATGGCCGCGGCACCCTGTGGTTCGACGGCATCATTCACGCCGATCAGCAACGGCATGCCCGCCTTCGCGACCGCCGCCAACACCTGGTTCAGTCGCCCCCGCGCAGAGGGCCGGCGGCCAAGCCGCAGGACTTTGAGCCGCCCGCCGATCCAGCCGACCGCCTGTGCCGGGTCCGCATCCACGGCCCGCAAGTCTCGCGGCGATACGCATACGCCCAGCCGCTGATCCCGCTCGGCGCAGGCCGCCAGCAACTCGGCCACGCCGGAGACACCGCCGGTACCGCCCGAATCCGGCGGTACCAGCGCCACGTGTATGTCGTGACGCCGACACAGCGATTCAAGCGGATCCATTCGAGCGGCGGCAGGCACGATAAGCGTCTCGGCGCCCATTTGCCGCGCAACGTCGAACAACTGCTCCAGATCGGCTGCCGCGTCGGGCACATGATCGATCCGCAGGGTTCGCAGACACACGGCCGCCGCATCCAGCTTCAGCCGAATCGCCTCGCGCAGCTCCGGAGCCAATGAGGCATCCAACCGCGCCGCATCGCCCGGCCGGACGGGCTGCCCGTACACGGCGCCCACGTTCAACAGGCCCGCCTCCGCCGCTCGGTCGATGGTTTCAAACAGTGTGGCGGGTGGCGATGAGCGCCCATTTGGCACCAACGCCGTCGCCCACCCGAGCCTTTCGCGGGCGCGGACGGCCGGTGTGAGAAACGCGCTGGGCGTGGTCGGCCCCGGCAGATCGCCCAATATGAACTGCGTGGCGGCCAGGTAGAATTGCAGCATCATCGGGTCCCAGAACACGTAGGGGTTGTGCGCAATCGTGCAGTAGAACACGCGCCCACGGCCATAGCCGCGCACCCAGGCCAATGCATAATCGCCGTCCTCTCGGAGGCACTGGCCTCGCGCGGGACCCTGGTCCAGGTCCGTCTTTTCGGTGTCGATACTCAGCAGGACGCGGACCCGACGCCGGCTGTACGGGTCGCCGAATCGGAAAAACTCATCGCGGTACTCGAAGCCGCCGCCGGGCAAGGACCGCACAACGGGATGCGTCGGATCATCCACCCGCAGGAAGACCCGCTCGGTGCTCTCGCGGTGGTTCGCGCCGCGGGCGCCGAGCATGATGCCGAACTCGGGCCAGTCCTCGATCGCGCCGGGCCACTGGGTGAAGGCGACGCTGGTGCCGTGGACGCCCATCAGGCCCCCGCCACCGTAGACAAACTCGACGAGACTCCGCCGCAGGAGCGGATCAGTGAACAGATTCCCCACGTTGTTGTTGAAGAACACCGCGTCGAATCGCCGCAGGGACTCCGGTGCGAACACCGCCGGGTCCTGGCTGACGACCGCCTCGAACGCCCCCGTCGTTCGGCCCATCCGCGTAAAGGCCTGGTTGGCCGTCCGGGCCGAGGGATGGCCGCCATAGCCGACGTTCCGGTCGAAGATCAACAGCCGCCTTGATTTGCCGGGCACGGCGACGAGCTTGGACACGGCCGCCTCGATCCGCTGCTCCTCATCGGTCCCCTGGGCATTCAGTCGGCCCAGAGGGATTGCCATGGCCGCTCCTGCCGCCGTGGCCGTCTGAAGAAACCGCCGGCGCGTCCAGTGGGTCCCGTCACGGACCTGCCGCCAATTGTTTTCATTCATTGAGGCGTCTCCTCATCGTTGCGAATCACCCGGCCTACGTTTTCAAGCACCACCGCATCACCCTGCCGGGTGGATGATGGGGACCAGTTCACGGTCCGCAGGGCCAGGCGCTTCACATCGTGGGCAATCATCACTGGCCGGGCATCCTCGCTGCGCGTGCGCAGGCGGACATTGTCCAGCTCCAGCTCATCGACGCCGCGAGCGTAGAGCCCCCACGCGGGCAGCGGCCGTGCATCCACACCCGGTGCCTTCACCTCCGTGGAATCGGGGGCCTTGCCGCCACCCTCATATTCCACCGTCACGTCGCGGAAAACCACCTGCTTGAACGGCTCCTCCGCCCAGCTCTCTACGGACACGGCCGCCCGATAGACCCCCGTTGCCGAGGCGCGATCCACGCTGATACGTCCACCGGTGTTGCCCTTGCGAAGCAGAAAATGGAACGGCGTGGCCACGTTGTGCATCGTCACGTCCGAGATCCGCACATCGTCCAGCGTCCCCCGGGTCGCGTCCCACGCGCCCGGCTGCAGGTTAATCGCGGCCAGCATGTTGTGCCGGTCGGAGGTCCGGTGCGGGCGTCGGCCGGGCCCATAGAACAGGCAGTCATGCACGATCAGGTGCTCGGCCGGACCGATCAGCCGGATCCCGTTACAGGACGAGTTGACGATGCAGCCGGCGATCAGCGTGTGGTCCCAGTACCGCCCCGCGATGCAGTCATCACCCGTGTAGAATTCACAGTCGACGATCGAAACGTTCTTGCACGGCCGGTCCGGAGCCCCGCGGAAATGCACGCCGTCCCAGCCGCCGATGAAACGAACATCGCGGATGGTCACATCGTCGCTGACTTGGAAGAACACGGCGTAGTTGGCCGAATCGACAAAGCTCACGTCTCGGATCGTCACGTCGCGACAGCCGACGAACACGAAGGTGTGCGGCCCGCGCATCCGCTCCTCGCCCGTCGGGTCGAAGACCTTGTTGCCGTCGATGACCCCCGGCCCGGCGATGCCGATCCGCTGTTGGTCCTGGGCGAGAATCAACCCCCGATGCCACTTGCCCCAGCGGGCCTCGGGCATGAAATCGGGCACCTTCGGCTGTTCGTACCGGCTCAGGTCGGGCGTGCCGATCAAGCGGGCGCCGGCATCGAGATACAGCGTGACATCGCTCTTGAGGTGAATCGTACCCGACAGGTAGCGCCCGGGCCCGAGCCGCACCTGCCCTCCGCCCGCGTCGGCGCAGGCGTCGATGGCCTTCTGGATGGCCGGGCTGTCCAGGGCCTTGCCATCGCCTTTGGCGCCATGCTCACGGACATCGAACAGGCCCGCCTCGGCAGCGCCTACAACCGCCAGCATGGCCGTTGTGAGCAGGATGGCCGTTCGTTTACACGGCCCCTGCTCCCTGCGTCGTTCTGCCTGCATCAAAGACCTCCCAGGTTCGTTTCTTGCGGCTGCGCACACAACCTGTCGGTTCCCGACTCGCACAAGACTATGATACGCGATCCGCCTTCATGGGGCAACCCCACCTGTCAAGCGGATCGTACAGGGGTGCGAATCCTCCAAAGACGCCCGTGAAAGGTCGTGCCGAATCCGTTATGCTGGAGAGTCCAAGTGATCTGACAACAGAGCCGTCCAAACCGGAAGTGCGACGTGAATGTCAAGTCCTTCCCCGCGTCATCGCCGGAGCCTGGATCGATGCGAGCCACATTGACACAGCCGATATCGTGATGGACCACGTCTCCCCGCCGGATCGCTGCGTTTGGTGATACACGAAGCGTCAGTTCACCCCCCCTGTGTCCCCAGCCGACACAGCAAAGGTGCGCTAACAGTCCGTTGAAAAACGTACGGGCCACCGCAACGGGCCTTTTTGTCATTCCCGCCCGCCTGCGGCGCGTTTCCACTCCAGCGGGAATCCACGCTTTGCGTGCACAGAGCACACCTCACGTTGAGCGTGGACCCCGGATCAAAGCCTGCCCCGGACTCGATCCGGGGTCCGGGGTGACACTTTTTCAACAGGCTGCTAATCCAAAGGGGTGATCAGGATGTTGCGGAACGTCACCGCCCGGCCGTGGTCCTGCAATGCGATATAGCCTCGGCGCGGCAGGTCCTTGGCCGGTATCCCGTACTTGTTGAACGTCCCCTGGGGGTTGCGACCCGGCTCGGTGTACTCATCGAGGTTGATGTCCACGATGGTCGCGCCGTTCAGATCGATCGTGATCCTGGGCCCCAAGGCGGTGATCTTATAGTGGTTCCACTCGCCGACGGCGTTTCGCACGTCCTTATCCGGCATCCAGTGCCCGGGGAGATAAGCGAAGACATACGGCCCCGTGGCCTCTGTGCGGCTCGCGTCGGCATAGACAATCTGGTCGATGCTCTGGCCGGCGGCGTTGGTCAACTTGACCATCACCGCCGGATTCGGCTCGTCCTCAATAGGCGCATCGTAGGGCAACCGACGCCCATTGCGCTCGAGGAACTTGAGGTTGCCGTACTGCTTGACGACGGTCAGACGCGTGCCGTCGTCCAGCTCAACCATGTTGCCGCGGACCGGCGACACGCTCCACGTGCGCCCATCCCGCGTGATGGTCAGCGTGGCGTCGGCGTAGTAGATCGGCGAGACGAGGTCGTAGATGGCCCCGCACTGTCCATGGGGGGAGCCGTCACCGCTCTCGTGAATCTGCACCTCCAGGCCGGTATACATCCAATCCGCCGGGTCACTGCAGCGGATAATGATGCCACTGTTGCACTCGGGGCTGATCTTCCAATCCAGCTCCAGGATGAAATCCCCGTACTGATCCTTCGTCCACACGTCACCGTGGCCGGCCAGCCACGTCAGCACGCCGTCCTCATAACTCCAACCGGCCGGATCGTAATCGCAATTCGACAAATCGTCGGCCAACAGCGGTCGCGCCTCAGCCGTCGGGGCCATGCCCGTCGGAGCCGGCGGTGCGGGCGTGGACGCCTCTTGAGACGGCGACGGCTCCGTCGAGGCGTCGTCCTTTTTTCCACACGAGCCACATGCCACGATCAGTCCCGCCGTGATGCACACGAAAACACGCACTCTCATCCATTCATCTCCCCGATCGAGGGGTCACCCGATCGTTTACAGATCGCCTTCGATTTTCAGCGTCCACGCGGCTTGGCCGACGAGCTCGGAGACGCCGACCTGCGACAGGTCGATGGACATGCCATCCGCCGTACGCTTCCACGGCAGCAGACCCGGCCGCCCCAACAGACTGACCTTGACATCCTCGGCCGGTGTGACGCCCCGCAGAACAAACCGCTCCCCCGGCCAGGCCGGCAGGATGGCATAGAGCACGCCCGGTTTGCTGGTGAAGAAGGCCTGCTTGACCGCCCGGCCGTTCTTCGGGCCGGCCCCGACGACGTCCAGCACGTTGTACTTGGCCATGTATTCCTTGTACTCCTGCTGGGGCTTCTCGCCCTCGCTCCATTGGCAGGTCTGCTTCCAGGGTGTCGTCTCGTAGATCGCCTGGCCGTTGACCCGCAGCCAGTCGCCGATCTCGATGAGCCGCTGCTGCATGATCACCGGGATGCGGCCGTCGCCCGTGGGCCCGATGTCCAAGAGCAGGCATCCGCCCCGGCTGGTCAGGTCGATCAGGATAAGGATCAGCTCGCGGGCGCTCTTATAGTCATCGATACCCTCGGCACGGCTATAGCCGAAGGAATGTCCCATCCCCCGGCATTCCTCCCACGGATGTGTCGCGCCGGCCAGCCCTGCTCCGTATTCGGTCGTAAAATAACCGCCATGTTTGTGACGACAGCCCTTGCCCCACCGGTCATTGATGGCGACCGTATCCTTGACGGGCGACTCGTTGAAAAGCCACGCAAGAAACTCTTGGCTATGCCACTTCTCGGCCTCCATGTCCCACTCGCCGTCGGCCCAGAGGATATCCGGCTTGTAGCGCATTACCAGGTCCTTGGCTTGGGGCAGCATGTGCTCGGTGACGTAGCGATCCCGCTGCGAGGTGTCGAGCCATAGCGGATTGAACCACTCATAGAGGGAGTAGTAATAGCCCATCTTGAGCCCGCGTCGCCGCACGGCCTCGGTCAGGTCCCCGAGGATGTCGCGCCGGGGGCCTGTCTCCACGGCGTTCCAGGGTCGGCCCCAGGTGCGGCTGGCCTCGGCGTTGGGCCACAGGCAGAACCCCTCGTGGTGCTTGCTGGTAAGGACGATGTACTTGGCCCCGCTGCGATGGAAGATATCCGCCCACTGATCCGGGTCGAACAGCTCGCACGTGAACATCGGGGCGAAATCCTTGTAGGGGAAGTCCTCGCCGTAGACCCGCTTATGAAAGGCCCCCCACGCGTTGTCCTGCAAGGCCTGTTTGTCGTCGAAGGTCCGCCGCCAGTACCACTCCGCATATTGGCCTTTCGGTCCCCAGGCGGGCACCGAATAGACGCCCCAGTGAATGAAGATGCCGAACTTGGCATCCGCGAACCACGGGGGCGTTGGCCGCTGGTCCAGGGAGTCCCACGTCGGCTCGTAGCGCTTCCCCGCGGCGCCGGCCACGGCACGGGCCGCCCCCTCGGCCGTCGCTTGGGCGGCTTGGGTGCCTTGTCCGGTGACGGCGCCTGCAGCTTCGACCGTACCCACCGCGGCCTTGCCGATAGCTTCCACGCCCTGGCGGGCGGCGTCTCCGACGGCTTTGCCGGCTTCCCCCACCGCGCCGGCCACGGCGCCGCCGGCACCAGCGGCCGTGTCGCCCACGGCCTTGCTCACACTGCCCATCGGATCAAACCGGGCCTCCACCGGCTCCAAATCAGCCGCGGCCTGTTTGACCTTCTGCTCCTCACTGCGGCAACCCGCCAGGCCGCCGACCGTGACTGCGATGGCGGCGGCCCCCACAATCCACGCTGTGTGGCTTCGCATGGTTTTCCTCCGGTTTGCGTCCATCAATGCCGACCTCATCTACGAATCGAAGCCCGTGAGTTTGAACACAAAGGCATGTTCGCAGGGCAACTGGTCCACCGTCACGTCCGACAGGTCAATCCTGACGCGGCCGTTGTCATGCCCCCACGGCAGCGTCCCCGGCCGACCCAAGAGCCTGACACGGGTTCGCGATGTCGGCAGGGCCGGGGGCCGCACGTCCACCGTCAGTCCATCGTATCGGGCCAGCCGAGGCTGATCACGTAGACCGCGCCACCCGCTGTCGTATAGCACGCGGCGTAGCCGCGGC
>DSDH01000345.1 GCA_011055475.1 Phycisphaerales bacterium
GAGGACTTCCCAAGCTTCACAATAGCCAACACTTAGAGCAAAAAACCATCGGAAATTGGAGTGGATTTTTATCATAGGAGACATGGCGATGGGACTCATGGAAGCGATCCAGCGCGGCAAGAGGCCGATGCCGCCGCGGCTGATGATCTATGGAACCGAAGGCATCGGCAAGGCCCAGCCTCTCGACGCGAAGGTCCTGACGCCCTGCGGCTTCGTGAACATGGGCGACTTGAAGGTGGGCGACGAGGTCATCGGTTCCGACGGCAAGGCTCACCGCGTTCTGGGGGTCTATCCCCAGGGCGAAAAGGAGGTCTTCCAGGTCACGTTCCGCGACGGTTCGACAACGCGTTGCTGCGAGGATCACCTCTGGTTCACGCAGACCTGCCGCGAGCGCGACCAGGGACTGGCTGGCGCGGTCCGAACGCTTCGGGACATCCGCCTAACGCTCCGCTACGGGACGCATTTCAATCACGCCGTCGCGCGGGTCCGCTCGGTCCAGTTCGCGGCCTTGGGCTGCACGTTGCCCGTCGATCCGTGGCTGCTGGGCGTGTATCTGGGTGACGGCTGTTCGTCCGGCAACGTCCTGATCACCAATCCCGAACCGGACATCCAACGAAAGGTGGCCGCATCGCTCGACGGCGCGGATGCCTGCGTGAAGTCCGGCGGGATCGCCCTGCGGGTGAAGGCCAAGAGACGGAACAACCGCCCGGCGGTGCTCAAGGTGGCGTTGGCACAGCTGGGCCTGGACGGCCTGGAGTCTCACGAGAAGTTCATCCCCTTGCCCTATCTGCACGCCACGGTCGAGCAGCGACTGGCCTTGCTGCGGGGCCTTGTGGACAGCGACGGCTTCGTCACCAATCCCGGGGCGGTCGAGTTCTGCACCACCAGCCCGCGGCTGGCTAAGGATGTCTGCTCCCTCATCCGCTCCCTCGGTGGCTCCGCGAAGACGGTGACGAAGACTAGGCCCACCTTCACCCATCACGGACAGAGGCGAACGGCCGACCTGCCTATCGCATCTTCGCATCGTTCCCCGACGACGTGGTTCCGGTCTCTTCGAAGAAACATCTCCGGAAGTGGTCCGTGCCCCGGTGGGCGATCCGGCACACCCTCCGCAGCGTCGAACCGGTCGGTCGGATGCCCTGCCAGTGCATCCGCATCGACGCGCCCGATTCGTTGTACGTCACGGACGATTTTCTCCTGACGCACAACAGCACGCTGGCGGCCGATGCGCCCAAGCCCGTCTTCATCCAGACCGAGGATGGCCTGGCCCAGATCGACTGCCACAGGTTTCCCCTGGCCCGAACGCTCGAGGAGGTCCTGGCGGCGATGTCGGGACTCTACAGCCAGCCGCACGACTACGAAACCGTGGTCATCGACTCGCTGGACTGGCTGGAACGGAGCATCTGGGACGAGGTCTGCCGCCGCCACGGCGTCAAGAGCATCGAGAAGGCCGACGGCGGGTTCGGCAAGGGCTATGTCCACGCCCTGACCTACTGGCGGCAGGTGATCGAGGGTCTCGATGCCCTGCGGACCGACCGCGGCATGGCGGTCGTCCTGATCGCCCATGCCAAGGTCGAGAAGTTCGAGGACCCGGAGGCGACGGCCTATGACCGCTACTCGCCGCGGCTGCACAAGCACGCCACGGCCCTGGTCACCGAATGGTGCGATGCGGTCCTGTTCGTCACCCGCAAGTACCGCACGCAGACCGAGGACGCCGGCTTCGGCCGCACCCGGACCATCGCCGTCGGGGTGGGGACCGACGCCGGCGAGCGCATCCTGCGTTGCGTGGGCTCCCCGGCCTGCGTCGCCAAGAACCGTTACGGCCTGCCGGCCGAGCTGCTGCTGTCGTGGTCGGCGCTGATGACCGCGATGACACAGGACACCCATCAAGGCCCCAAGGCACAAGGAGAACAAACGCATGGCTAACCTCAACTTCAACGCCCACGATGTGGACCCGACTACCGACTTCGAGCCGATCCCCGCGGGCAAGTACGTCGCGGTCATCACCGCCAGCGAGATGAAGCCCACCAAGCGCGGCGACGGCGCATACCTGGAGCTGACCTTCCAGGTCATCGAGGGCGAGTTCAAGAACCGCCTGCTCTGGGCGCGGCTGAACCTGGACAACCCCAACCCGCTGACGGTGAAGATCGCGCGGAGCGAGCTGTCGGCCCTGTGCCGGGCGGTCGGCGTCATGGAGCCGAAGGATTCCTGCGAACTGCACAACCTGCCGCTGGCCATCACCGTCAAGCAGAAGACCGACGCCGACGGCGAGCTGCGCAACGAGGTCAAGGGCTACGCCAAACGCGAGACCGCGGGCGGCGGCGCGAAACCCGCCCAGAACGCCAACGCCACCCCGCCCTGGAGGCGTGGATGATGCAGGTGCGGCTGGATATCCGCACGTGGTCCGAGCCGAACCTTCGCGGCCACTGGGCCCGGCGCGCCCGCAGGGCGCACCAACAGCGCCAGACCTCGCGGACGCTCGTCCGGGCGGCCCTGACGGCGTTGCCGCCGGCCCAGGGGGTGCTCGACGGCCGGCGCAGGATCACCGTGCGGCTGACGCGTCTGGGGCCGCGCCGGCTCGATTCGGACAACCTGGCCGCCGCCCTCAAGCACGTCCGCGATGGCGTGGCCGACGCGATGGGCCTGGATGATGGCGACGAGCGGCTGAGGTGGCTCTACGACCAGCGCAAGGCAGGGCCCGATGAGTACGCCGTCCTCGTGGAGATCGACACGGATGATCGGCCATGACGCGATCCAGGGCCGGCTCTACCTGGCCGGACCGATGACCGGCCATCCGGGCCACAACGTCCAGGCCTTCCACGCGGCCGCCGCGCGGCTCCGGGCCGCTGGGTGGGACGTGGTCAACCCCGCCGAGAACTTCGGTGGACGAACGGACCTGCCCCGCGCGCACTACATGCGAACCGATGTGGCGGCCCTGGTCCGGTGCGAGGCCATCGCGTTGCTGCCCGGCTGGCAGGGGTCCCGCGGAGCGAAGGTGGAGTATCTGCTGGCCTGCGAACTGGCCCTGAAGATCCTCGACGCCGCCACGCTGGGGCCCTGCGTCGATCCGCCGACGGCGTCGGTCCGGCTCGGCGAGGCATGAATGACGCAGGCCCTGCTCAATCCGTTGCCGGCGTACGTCCCTGGCCTGTCCCTGCGGCCGTACCAGATCGAGGCCGTCGAGGCGGTCTATGACCACTTGCGGACACGTGAGGACAATCCATGCATCGTGTGTCCGACCGGTGCGGGCAAGAGCCTGATCATCGGCCAGATCGGTCGGGATGCCGTGCAGCGATGGAGCGGTCGCGTGCTGATCCTGGCCCACGTGAAGGAACTGCTCGAGCAGGCCGTCGAGAAGCTCCACGCGATGGCCCCGGACCTGTGGAATCGCATCGGTGTCTACTCGGCGGGCCTCAAGAGTCGGGACACCGAGCAGGCCATCATCGTCGCGGGCATCCAGTCGGTCTTCCGTCGGGCGAAGGAACTGGGCCGTTTCGACCTGGTCATTATCGACGAGGCCCACATGGTGCCCCCGGACGGCGAAGGGATGTACCGCACGTTCCTGGCGGATGCGAAGGCCATCAACCCCAACGTGCGCCTCATCGGCCTGACGGCCACGCCGTTCCGCATGACGACGGGGACCATCTGCGCGCCGGAGAACCTGCTCAACCACATCTGCTACGAGGCAGGCGTCCGCGAGCTGATCGTCCAAGGCTACCTGTGCCCCCTGGTCGCCAAGGGCACGCGACAGGATATCGACACCAGCGGCCTGCACGTCCGGGCCGGCGAGTTCGTCCCCGACGAGGTCGAGGCCCTGATGGACCAGGCCGCCCGCGTCGAGGCCGCGTGTGCCGAGATCGTCGAGCAGACCCGGGACAGGCACAGCGTCCTGGTCTTCGCCAGCGGCATCCAGCACGCCCGGCACGTCGCCGAAAACCTTGCAGGGATGGGCGGCCAAGTCGCCACGGTCTTCGGCGAGACACCCGCTGACGAGCGTGCCAGAACCATCGCAGAGTTCCGCGCCGGGCGGCTGAAGTACCTGGTGAACGTGGGCGTTCTGACCCACGGCTTCGACGCGCCGAACATCGACTGCGTGGCGCTGCTTCGGCCCACCAACTCGCCGGGCCTTCTGTGCCAGTGCTGTGGGAGGGGCTTCCGGCTCCATCCGGGCAAGTCGAACTGTCTCATCCTGGACTTCGGCGGCAACGTCCTGCGCCACGGGCCGGTGGACGACCTGCGAATCAAGGACAGCGCCAAGGGCACGGGCGTCGCCCCGGCCAAGAAGTGCCCCGAGTGCCTGGCCCTCATCGCCGCCGGCTATGCGACCTGCCCCCCAGTGCGGCTATGCGTTTCCGCCGCCCGAGCGGCAACCGCACGAGGCCCAGGCCGGCACCGCCGCGGTCCTGTCCGGCCAGGTGAGCCTCGAGACCTATCCCGTCCAGGCGGTCATGTACAGCATCCATACCAAGCGCGACGCGCCGGCGGACCATCCGCGCAGCATGCGGGTCGATTACCGCCTGGGCCTGGGCCGCTGGCAGGCCGAGTGGATCTGTCTCGAACACACCGGCTACGCCCGGCGCAAGGCCGAACTGTGGTGGCGAAGGCGCTCGAATGTGCCCGTGCCGGACTCGGCCGAGGACGCGGTCCACCTGGCCGAGCATGGGGCGCTGGCCCAGACCAGGGGCATCACCATCCGCTCGGTGTCCGACGAGAAGTACGACCGCATCGTCGGCTACGACCTGGCAGAGGTGCCCGCGTACCGCGAGCCGGGCTGGGACGACGAGGAAATCGAACCGGGCGGCAAACCAGAACCGTGCGCCGTTGGCGACAGTGACGAGGAGGTGCCCTTCTGATGTCGCACGCCAACGGGCAGATTCTCGATGCGGCGCTGGCCTATGCCCGGCTGGGTTACGCCGTATTCCCGTGCGCGCCTGGCGGCAAGGTGCCCATCACCAAGCACGGCTGCAAGGATGCCACGACCGACGAGAAACAAATCGAGGCGTGGTGGCGTCAGCACCCCAGCGCCAACATCGGCATCGCTACGGCAGGGCTGCTCGTCGTTGACGTGGACGGCGCGAAGAACCCCTGGTTGGCCGACCAGCCGGAGAAGCGACAGGAACTCGCTTGCACGCCGCTGTCCCTCACACCGGGCGGCGGGCGACACCACCTGTTCCGGCAGCCGACTGGGCGGGCCTGGGGGAACACCACCGGCAAGCTCGCGCCGAAGGTTGATACGCGCGGCAACGGCGGCTACATCATCGCGCCCCCCTCGGTCGTTGATGGGAAAGCATACCGATGGGCCGAGAACAGGGGACTCAATAGACCACCAAGGGATTTGGTCGAACCACCAAGCTGGTTGGTGACGGTACTTGGCAATGGTTGTCCACAGTCCCGAACCGTCAAGCAATCCAGGACGGTTCAGGCATCGGAAGACGTGGAATGGCGCGCCCTTGCCTATCTCGACGCCATGCCGTCCGCCGTGAGCGGCCAGGGAGGACATAACGCCACCTACGCGGCGGCGACGGTGCTCGTTCACGGGTTCGGCATCGCGCCCGACCGGGCGCTCGACCTGCTTCTCGCACACTACAACCCGCGCTGCCAGCCGCAGTGGACCGAGAAAGAACTCCGGCACAAGGTCGAGGACGCAGCCTCCAAGCCGCACATGCAGTCGTTCGGGTGGCTACGCGACCGACAGGACGACCCGGGGCCCGGCGCGGACCTCTCCGCGCTGCTCGGGGAAGCCGACACAACCGTCCCCGGCTTACCCGCCGACGAGCCGGGCGTGCCGAGTCCGCCGGACCCCGGGCCACTGCCGGAGGAACTCCTCCGTGTGCCGGGCTTCATCTCCGAGGTGATGGACTACTGCCTCCAGACCGCGCCGTACCCGAACGCGGTCATGGCCTTCTGCGCGGCGATTGCGCTCCAGGCGTTCCTGGCCGGGCGAAAGGTCCGCGACCCCGGCGATAACCGCACCAACGTCTATCTCCTTGGCCTTGGGCACTCGGCCGCGAGCAAGGACCACCCCCGCAAGGTCAACGCCCGCATCGTCCACGAGATTGGGCTGGCCTCCTGCCTCGGCGACCGGTTCGCCTCCGGCGAGGGCATCCAGGACGCGCTCTTCATCAAGCCCTGCATGCTCTTCCAGACTGACGAGATCGACGGGATGCTCCAGCAAATCAACAAGGCGCAGGACGCCCGGCACGAGAACATCATGAGCACACTTTTGACGATGTACTCGGCTGCCAACTCCGTCTTTCCCATGCGTCGCAAGGCTGGCAAGGAATCGCCCGGGGCCATCGACCAGCCGTGCCTCGTCCTCTTCGGGACGGCGATTCCCAACCACTACTACCAGGCGCTCTCCGAACGAATGCTCACCAACGGGTTCTTCGCTCGAATGATCATCCTCGAGTCCGGCCCGCGCCCGAGGGGCCAGGAGCCGACGATCCGCAACCTACCGCCAAGAATCCTCGCCGTCGCCAAGTGGTGGGCGGACTTCCATCCCGGAACCGGCAACCTTGAGAACTGGCATCCCGTTCCTGCCGTGGTCGAGCAGACCGAGGAAGCGAATCGCGCCCTGGTCGAGGCTCGCGAGGAGGCGGAGGTCGAGTACGCCAAGGCCGAGCAGAAGGGCGACCCGGTCGGAACGACCGTCTGGGGGCGCGTAAGCGAGCAGGCCCGCAAGCTCGCCCTCATCTACGCCGCCAGCGAGAACCACGAGTCGCCGCGCATCGGCCTTGCTGCCGCCGAGTGGGCGACGCGGTTCGTCATGCACCAGACCCGGCGGATGCTCTTCATGGCCCAGACCCACGTCGCGGACAACCCCTTCCACGCGGAGTGCCTGAAGTTCACGCAGAAGCTCCGGGACGCGCCGGGCCGAACGCTGCCGCACAGCAAGCTCTTGAAGCGGATGAAGCTCGACGCGCAGGCGTTCCAGAAGATCGTCCAGACGCTCGTCCAGCAAGGCGACATCGAGGTCGTCGCCGTCAGGACAGCGGGGCGCACGGGCATCGCGTACCGCCTGATGGAGGGCGAAGCAAGCGGCACGGGCCGGGTGAAGGGGTGAAACATGTTTGGTGAAAGAAGGACTGTCGGCGGTGAAGTTGGGGAACGAAGGGTGAAAGAAGATGCGCACGCAAGTCCTTGTAAGAAAAGGAGTTCTCTTCTTCTTTCGCTTCTTTCACCCTTACCCCTACGCACGCCTGCCCGCCCGCGCGCATGTGCGCATACAAGAGGGGTGGGTGAAAGAAGAAAGAAGTCCCCGATGCGGACCGCGCACGGTTCCTCCGCCGCGAGGATGCGAGGAGACGCCGGCGGGAACGGTCGCGCGACGGTGGACAGTTTGTTGTTCGCGTCCGGCGGTCCGGCGTTCCAGGACGCGCCCGGTCGCACCCCGGCGCGGCCGGTTCGTGGGGTCGGGCAAATCCGCCGGCCCGGCCCGAAGGTCGCAACCTGGCGGAACCTGGCGCGAACGGGGCGGAATGGGCCGACAAGACCGGAGATCGCCGCGTGAAAAGGGGCACGCAAGAGCCAACGAGGAGAGCAAACCCACCTTTGCTCTCCCCCTTGCCATGTCTTGTCGCGATACCACGGTACGGCCCGATTCTGGCGGGTGGTCGCCAGGCTGGATTCCCCAGCACCCCTCGGCCGTGGTTATCCCCGCTGTTCATGGGGTGTTTTGGGGAACCGGCAAAAATTTGGCCATGGGCAAAAACCTCCTTTCTGCCAGTGCCACAGCCCCCAGTCTGTGGCTTACGCAAACATCATAGCATCAAGGGACCTTGAAATGAAGACAGAACTTTGGAGCTTGGATCGGCTGAGGCCCTACGAGCACAACCCCCGCGACAACGATGCCGCCGTCGAGGCGGTCGCCCGGTCCATCCGGGAGTACGGGTTTCGTCAGCCCATCGTCGTGGACGCAGACGGCGTGATCGTCGTCGGCCACACGCGATGGAAGGCGGCGCAGAAGCTGGGATTAAAGACCGTGCCCGTCCACGTGGCCACCGACCTGACCCCGGCCCAGGCCCAGGCCTACCGCATCGCGGACAACAAGGTGGCGGACCTGGCGTCATGGGACATGGAACTGCTGCCCATCGAACTGTCGCAGCTTCGCGGCATGGACGTGGACCTGGAACTACTGGGCTTCTCGACGGCGGAGCTGGAGAACCTGCTCGGCGTGATGGGCACCGAGGGCCTGACCGACCCGGACGCGGTGCCCGAACCGCCGGACGACGCCGTCACCCGGCCCGGCGATCTCTACCTCTTGGGCGGCCATCGCCTCCTGTGCGGCGACTCCGGCAAGGCCGAGGACGTGGACCGGCTCTTGGACGGCGCGACCGTGCAGCTCGTGAACACCGATCCACCATACAATGTCGGGGTCGCCAGCCGGAGCAACAACGCCATCGCCGTCTCCGGCGACCGTCCAATCGGCCAGCAGGGCATGGACATCGCGATCCGTGGCGAGACGCACACCACCACGGGCAAGCTGCGCCCCAAGGACCGGCCGCTGGTCAACGACTTCATTTCCGACGAGCAGTTCGCCCGGCTCCTGCGGCTGTGGTTCGGCAATATCCAGCGGGTGCTGGAACCGGGCCGGGCCTTCTACATCTGGGGCGGCTACTCGAACATCTGGAACTACCCCAACGCCCTCCGCGAGTCGCAGCTCTACTTCTCGCAGATGATCATCTGGGTCAAGGAGCATCCGGTCCTTACGCGGAAGGACTTCATGGGCAACCACGAGTGGTGCTTCTACGGTTGGAAGGAAGGCGCGGCCCACTACTTCAACCCGGAGATCACCAATGCCACCGACGTGTGGAGCGTCAAGAAGGTCAACCCGCAGTCGATGGTGCACCTCACGGAGAAGCCGGTGGAGCTCGCCGTCCGCGCCATGACCTACAGCAGCAAGCCGGGCGAGAATGTCCTGGACCTGTTCGGCGGCTCG
This sequence comes from Phycisphaerales bacterium, assembly GCA_011055475.1. Lineage (GTDB taxonomy): Bacteria > Planctomycetota > Phycisphaerae > Sedimentisphaerales > Anaerohalosphaeraceae > DSDH01. Next base: position 8,939 of record DSDH01000345.1, read on the forward strand.
GGCTCGACGCTCATCGCCGCCGAGAAGACCTCGCGTCGGGCGTACCTGTGCGAGATCGATCCGCCCTACTGCGACGTCATCGTCCGCAGGTGGGAGCAGTTCACGGGCAGGAAGGTCGAGCGCGTCGCGGCGGAGAGCACGACCGAGGGGAAAGTATGTCTCTGATTGCCCTATCCAGCCTTGGGTGCCGGCTGCCCATTATCACCAGGCGCATAGATCCCAGCTTGGTCGGCTTCCTTCTTGCCTTGTTCCAACTCGCCGAGTGTAAGGCGCTTGGCCATCTCAATATCCTGAGAGTGCTTTCGAACAAGATCCGAATATCCTTGATCGCTATAGGGAACACACAATTGTGGGTTCTCCCATGGTCCGTCCAGATGAGCCTGCTTCCAAGCACCGTAGATCCCCCCAGGAGTATCACGAACTATGACGCACCAGCTGCTATAGGCCTCTGCCTGGTATGGGTATGGATTAAGCAGCATCTGGCGTTGCCCATGGCACGCAACCGTGAAACATGTGGGCGACCCCTTGTAGAACTTAAGGCACTCAACAAGTCCATTTGCTTTGAGAACATCCACGGCTTGTTTGAGTTCGCCGGAGATACTACCGGGGGCATTAAATAATGAACGTTATTCGGCGGCGGCGTAGCGGACATGGGACTCCTTGAAGTAGTTCTGCACGATGGGCGGTTGACGTTGGGTGCTACGCAAA
>DSDH01000677.1 GCA_011055475.1 Phycisphaerales bacterium
CCGCCGTCTGCGGCGCGCCCACCCCGGTCTTCGGCTCTGCCGGACCGACGTCGGCCGGGGCCGCTTCGGTGGCGACGGTCTCCGAGGACGCCTGTCCGTCTAGGTCTTGGCCGACCTCCGCCGCGGGAAAGGCCACGACCACTTCATCCCCCGCCAGGCCCTTTTCGATCTGGCCGTTAAGCTGCTGCAGGGCGACGACCACGTCGCCGACCACCCGCAGCGTTTCCTCCGCATCGTCCTGTTCATGACGCAACAGGGCCTGGAGGAGTCGCCCGGCGGACGTGCTGGCCGCGGCGGCCTGCTGGCGGATCGCCTCCGGCAAGTCCGAAAGCCGGCCGACGCACCGCGCAATCGCGTCGAGCTGTGAGTGTAGCTTCTGCAGGTCCTCCACGTCTTGGGGCCCCGTCAGCGTCACCGCCGAGGCCGCCTGCTGGATCAGATCCGCAAGTTCTTGTGTCGTGTCCATGATCGCCGCTCATTACTAGCCGGACCCCGGTCTCGGGGATTCGTCGCTCGCCGTCTTGCCCGCGGACGGAGCCTCGCCTGTGTCATCGGCCAGTCCGCGCCCGCGGTTAACCCCACGGGGACCCTTTCGGCATGGTGATCGGTGGTGTTCGTCAACAGCGCCCCGGTTTGCCGAAGACCCGCTCGACCAGGCGCAATGAAAAGGCCGTGACTCTCGTCACGACCGTGTCACACGACGCCGCAGTTCGCGGTGTCGTACTGTCATGAGACCGTAATCGGCTCGATCTACGCGGTGATGGCCCGCCAACTGGCGTTCAGGTCTTCCAGCAGCGAAATCACATCGCGGATCATCTGTTCATCGCACCGGATATTGGCCTGCGCCAGATGCCGCAACATGAAATTGTATAACGCCCGCAGGTTTTGCGCGATCTCGCCGCCGGCCTCCATGTCCAGCACGGTGTTCAGCTCCAGGAGGATATCCCGGGCCTTGCTGATATTGCGCCCCTTGGCCGCGTAGTCCTTCGCCTCCAGATCGCGAAGGGCCTGGCGCAGGAACTTGATCGCTCCCTCGTAGAGCATCACGATCAGCCGCCCCTTGTTCTGGGTGCCGACCGCGGTCTGCTGATATACCTCGACTCCGTTCATGGTCCAGCTCCCTGTCTGCTCAGGCTCGGTCTGTCTTGTCACGGGCCGGACGGCCCATCGCCCCCGCTCACGGGTAGAGGATCAGGTCGGGGCCGGGTCCATACCCGACCCCGACCCGGAATTACCCTGAACGTCGGGGCGTCTCGACTGGAGTACTACCCGAGCAGCCGCAGGGCCATCTGCGGCATGGCGTTGGCCTGGCTCAGCATGGCCACGCCCGCCTGGGAGAGCACCTGGTTCCGCGTCAGGTTGGCCATCTCCGTCGCCACGTCCACGTCCGAAATACGTGACTCGGACGCCATCATGTTCTCCGACTGGATGTTCAGCACCGCGTGGGTGGCCTCCAGACGGTTCATCATGTAGCCGAAACTGGCCCGCGCACTGTCCTTGCGCTGGATCGCCGTCTCCATCAGATTCAATGCACTCTGAGCGCTGGTCGTACTCGTCAACGTCGTCGAGGCGATCCCCAGCGCCGAGGTGGTCACGTTCACCGAGCTGACGGTGATGCTGGACCCCACGCCGAAGTGAATTGTGGCAGCGTTGTTCGGATTGGCCGAATCCAGCAGGTGAATGCTGTTGAACTTCGTATCGCCGGCGATCCGGTCGATCTCCGCGATCATCTGCTGGTACTCGTTGTTCATAATCGTCCGCTGGGCGGTGGAGTACGAACCCGTCGAGGCCTGCTCGGCCAGCTCCTTCATCCGCACCAGGAGGTCGTCGATCGTGGCCATCGCCCCTTCCATCGTCTGGAGCATGCTGATGCCGTCGGCCGCGTTCCGGGCCCCCTGCTGCAACACGGCAATGTCGGCCCGCATCAGCTCACGAACGGCCAACCCGGCCGCGTCGTCCTTCGCACTGTTGATGCGCAGGCCCGACGACAGCCGCTCAATGGACTTCGCCAACGACTCGTAGCTCAGTCCCAGGTGCCGGGCGGCGTTTTCCGCCATGAGATTGTTCTTGATTGCTAACATGTTCCTTGCTCCTTACACAATACTCCAGATTGCCCCTGTCAGGATCACAGACATCCTTCAACGCCATACACCGACGACGGTCGTCGCGCGACGCCGCGTCGGCTATGGCCCATTATCGACCAGCGCCAGGGGCACTTGAGGCCATTGTCCACGAAAACCGGAGCAAGAAAGGTGAGGACCGATAGTGACGCCCGACGCGCTATTGGCAGGCCGCGTGCGGCGCAAAAAAAAATTGCGCCGACGGATTGAATGCCTGAATCCATCGGCGCAAGTTATTGGACGCAAGGCGGTCCGAGGGCTCCCGGACCGCGAGAATCCGCCTGTGCTGCCGCCTCAAATCGCGGGACCGCGACGTCCGAGACGAAGGCCCTCGCGTCAGCCGGTCGGGCCCTGGGGACCGGCGACGGCGCGCCACCCGCGGTTCAACGTTTCCAACAGTCCGATGACTTCCCGGATCTTGTCGGTGTCATGAGCCGCGTTGGCCTGTCCCAGATGGCGCCACATGAAGTTGTAGAGCTTGCGAAGATTCTGAGCGATGTCGCCGCCGGCTTCCACGTCCAGAACCGTGTTCAGCTCGAAGATGATGTCCTGGGCGCGGCAGATCAGACGACCCTTCTTTTCATAGTCGCCCTGCTCACAGGCCGCCAGGGCCTGCCGCAGGAACTTGATCGCCCCCTCGTACAGCATCACGATCAACCGGCCCCGATCCTGGGTCATCACCGTCGTCTCTTCGTAGGCCGCTGTCCGGTCCATGTCGTGTCTCCTCGTTCGGATGGGTTCCTGTCCCGGGGCGCGCGGCCCGAAAACCGCCAAGCCCCGTCGTCACTAACTGCGAAGCAGGTCCAGCGCCATGCGCGGCATGGAGTTGGCCTGGCTGAGCATCGCGATGCCGGCCTGGGCCAGCACCTGGTTACGGGTGAGCATGGCCATCTCCGTCGCCACGTCCACGTCCGATATCCGGGACTCCGAGGCCATCAGGTTTTCGGCCTGGATGTTCAGCACCGCCGTCGTGCTCTCCAGGCGGTTCATCATATACCCCAGGCTCGCCCGGGCACTGTCCTTGATCTCAATGGCCCCGGTCACCAACGCCAGCGCCGAAATCGCATTCGCGCCGTCCCCCCCGGACAACGACGCCGAGGCGATACCCAACGCCGAAGCCGTCACGTCCACCGAGTTGACCTGGATCTGCGAGCCCGTGCCGAAGTGGATCGTGCTGTAGCCCGTGGCGCTGTTGAGCATGTTGATGCTGTTGAACGTGGTCGTGGTGGCGATCCGGTCGATCTCCGCGATCATCTGCTGGAACTCGTTGTTCATGATGTTCCGCTGATTCAGCGAGTAGGACCCCGTCGCGGCCTGTTCGGCCAGTTCCTTCATGCGAATCAGCAACTGGTCAATCGACGCCATCGCCCCTTCCATCGTCTGCAGCATGCTGATCCCGTCCTGGGCGTTGCGGGCCCCCTGCTTGATCACGGCGATCTCGGCCCGCATCAGCTCGCGGACCGCCAGGCCCGCGGCGTCGTCCTTGGCGCTGTTGATCCGCAGGCCCGACGACAACCGCTCGATGGACCGGGCCAGGGCGTCGTAACTCATGCTCAGATGACGAGCCGCCCCTTCGGCCATGATGTTGTTCTTGATCGCCAGCATCGCGCCAATCCTTCCCCTGTTCGATCCTTCTCGCCGGGGGTTTCGAGGGTCGCCAAACCCCGATAAAACCCCATGTCCCAAATCCTTCTACAAGACATTATCGGAAGCACCGAGCCCGACTTGAGCGGTTTTTTCGGATTTGTGGCCCCCCCGGTCCGGAAAAGCCGCCCGGCCGTCACGGGCCTTTGAATAAAGACAGCCGGCCGCCCGAAGGCGGCCGGCTGAATGGCGAATGTAAGGATATGGAACAGGTAAGGATTAGGCACGCAGTAGATTGATGGCCATCTGGGGCATCGTGTTGGCCTGGCTGAGCATGGCGACGCCCGCCTGGCTGAGCACCTGGTTTCGCGTCAGGGCCGCCATCTCCGTCGCCACGTCCACGTCCGAGATGCGCGATTCCGAGGCCATCAGGTTCTCCGCCTGGATGTTCAACACGCTGGTCGTGCTCTCCAGGCGGTTCATCATATAGCCGAAACTCGCCCGGGCGCTGTCTTTGCGCTGGATGGCCGTCTCCAGGAGCGTCAACGCGCTGGCGGCGTTCGCTGTGCTGCCCAGCGTCGTCGAGGCAATGCCCAGCGCCGAGGCCGTGACATCGACGCCGCTGACGGTGATGTAGGACCCCGCCCCGAAGTGAATGGTCGCCGTCTGGCTGGCTGAATCCAGCAGATGGATGCTGTTGAACTTCGTATCCCCCGCAATCCGGTCGACCTCCGCGGCCATCTGCAGGTACTCGTTGTTCATGATGGTCCGTTGGGCGTCCGAATACGAGCCCGTCGCGGCCTGCTCGGCCAGCTCCTTCATGCGGATCAGGATCTGGTCGATCGTCGCCATCGCCCCTTCCATCGTCTGCAACATGCTGATGCCGTCCATCGCGTTGCGGGCCCCCTGCCGAATCACCGCGATGTCCGCCCGCATCAGCTCACGAACCGCCAGGCCCGCCGCATCGTCCTTGGCACTGTTGATCCGCAGGCCTGAGCTGAGCCGCTCGATCGACTTGGCCAGCGAATCATAACTCAGCCCCAGGTGGCGCGCGGCGTTCTCGGCCATGAGATTGTTTTTGATTACCAGCATGCCTTCGTCTCCTTACTTTTCTCGTGCCGCTCACGGACCCGTCGCCCGTGATGCCGGCGCCCCCCGCCGCCGGGGACCGTCGGGCCAGACCGCCGCCCGACGCAACACACCGAACGTCGCATAAGATCACGCCCCCTCCGCAGATAATCAAAGGCCCGTATAATCCGCCGCGCCTTGTCTCTGCTCACCCCGTATTATCGGAGTCGGACCTTGTGACTTGAGCGGTTTTCGCATGGAAACTGCGATTTCCATCGTCATCCGCGTCGTGAAAGGCACGCCCCTGACCGCGTCCCATAATGCCGGAGACGGGTTCCATCGAGACCCGGGACTTATCGGACGCGGACATGATGGTCCCGCCTATCGTATTCCTCATGATCGCGTTGCGGCGATCAGCACCGCCCACCGAAGGTCGCCCATGTCTGGCGGTACGCCGCCCGGATGACGCCGGTTCCCACGCGCGCCCGACCGCACGTCAGGCCGGTGGGCTTCCTTTCGCCGCACCTGAGCAACATCCTCAAGTTTTACGCCTCATGGACCGATCACGAACATAGGGCGATGCCGAACTCGCCCGTGTCATTGCGTGAAGGAGATACACACAGTGGAAGCTCAAAGATTCTGCAAGAACTGCCTGTGCTACGATGCCAAGACCCAGGAATGCCGGCGCTATGCACCGCGGGCCGTTGACGTCGACGACCAGAAAAAAATACGCTGGCCCATCGTTCAGCCCATCAACTGGTGCATGGAGTTCCAGCCCCGACCCACGTAGTCGGCGTGCCATGGCGGCCCGGCCCCGGCGCTGATCTCAATCGTCGTCGAACGCGCCGATGAGCAAGCTGAACGTCACGGGGTGGTGATCGGAGTACACCTGGCGAAACCGGTTGTGATCATAAGGATCACCGGGAAACGGCTCGTCCGTATCCGTCCAGAAGGGCCGGACCGCCGCCACCAGGTCGATCACCCCCAGGTCCGCCTGCACGTCCATCTCCGGCGTCGTCTGCGGACGGAACATCACGTGATCATACGGCCGCGGCCGACCCGGGTGCGTGTTCGTCGGGCGGCATTCGTCATTCAGCGAGACCCAGCCCGTCGGCGTGACCTGCACCAGCTCCGCGGCACCTTCAATGTTCATATCCCCGACGATGATGAAGTCCTGCTCCACCGCATCGTGCGCCTCGACCCACGCGGCGATCGCCGCCAGTTCGTGCCGACGACGCGCCCGGTCCGCCGTCGATGCCCCCGGCTTCAAGTGCACCGGGATCAACACGAAATCCAGCATATCATCGAGACTGCGGAACCCGAAGGCGTACGGCACGCGCTCGTAGTCCGCGTGATTCGAGCGATCCGGCGCCAGGAATCCCACCGGCAGGTCCGCCGCGTATCGGACGGCCCCAGGCCTGTAGAACGCCGCCCACCACTCCGTCGCCGGCCCCGCCGTGTGAATCGTCTCGCCGCTGCCCGTATCCTCCGGCGACAGGCGCCACGCGAAACCCTGCTGCTCCATCGCCTCGAAAAACGCCGCCGCCTCCGGATCCGCCGTATAGGGCTCCCCGTCCGGATACGTACCGGCCACCGGCGGCGCCACCAATTCCTGCACGAGCACGATGTCAAAGCCGCTCACCACCTCGGCCAGGGCGGCATGGTCCTTGTCCTTGAAATGACCCAGGAATTGAATGTTGAACGAGCAGACCGTCAGCGACCTCGGAACCGCCGGCCCCGTCCGCTGAACGGGGCGGCACCCATACCATCCCGCGCCGATACCCGCCAACAGCAAAAACGCAATGATCAGACGCTTGCGCACCGCCTCAGTCCCACTGAAAACCCCTCACCGGTCCCCGAATGGAGGCATCCCTTGGAAGGATAACGATTGATGGCCGGAATGGAAACCCTTCACATGCGAAGATGTATTCGGTGGATCCGCCTGGACTGGTCTGCGATATACCGCCAGGAGGAGTCGATGTGACGTTAAACCAGCGGCGCCGCCGGCGCCGTGTGTCCGGCACTGGCCGTCGCCTGACCGCCGGAGAGCAACGCCTGGAATAGCTCGAACACCGTCACCAACCCCAGCACTTTGCCCTTTTCATCGACCACCGGCATGCACCGCCCGCCATGTTCGCTCATGGCCTGCATGACGACCGCCAGCGTCGCATCCGGCCGCACCGTCCGAACCGGACGGTTCATCGCCCACTTGGCCTTGATCTGCAAGGTGGCGATGTCCATCGGACTGCGCCATTTCACGAACATCGAACGCAGGTACGGGCTCAACGCGCCCCGCACGTCCGATTTGGAGACGATCCCCTCCAAACGCGTCTCCCCGCCGATCAGCACGTAGCCTGTATCGTGCCGCTGCATCGTGGCGATCAGGTCCTCGATCGTCGCCTCCGGCGTCGCCCACGCCACGTCCTTGCGCATCACGTCGCCGACGCACAACTCGTGAATCAACGAGGCCGCCGGCGCATCCTCACCCGGCAACGCCGCCCACGACCGCGCCATCCGCGAGATCGACTCGGCCACCGGACCGGCAGCGTCTTCCGTCACATCGGGCAGCGCGATCTCGTCATCCGCTGAGGACCGCTCATCTACCGGTGAGGCTGCCGTTGCATCGAGCTGATCCGCCGGCGTCTCGTCCGACCCATCCTCTGCAACACCGGCCTCGTCCGCCGGCTCTGGGGCCGCGTCCTCGCCGCCCGCCTCCACGTTTGTCTCCACCGGAACCTGGTCCTGCTCGTCTTCCGCCTGGGCCGTTTCCCCCTCGGCAGTTACCGCCGGTCCGCCTTCGAAGAGCGACGCCGGATACAGGGCCGCACCGCGAAACGGCGGCAAAGGCTCGACCGTCAACTGAAACGTCAGTATGTCGAGCGGCTCATCCACCGCCAACCCGAAGCTCTGCGCCGGGTCCGACCAGGGATTGCCGTAGAATGTCGCCATCTGCTTAAAATGCCCGTGTCCCGGCAACTCCTCGCGAAACACCCGGTCCCACGAGCCTACCAGCAGGTTACCCACCTCGCCTAAGGCATCGCCGATCTCCGCCGCCTCGGTCTCCGTCCCGTTGCGGCGGTTTTGGGCGATGATCTGATCCGGCTGCATCACGAACGTGCCGGCCAGCGTGAACAGTCCCTCCTTGTCAAAAACCACGGCGAACGGCCCGTTCAAGGCCCCCTCCGCACGCACCTGACAGACGACCGCCAGCTTCTTGTAGTCGCTCTTGAGACCCGTCACCGGGCCCTGGTCCACGTCCACGGGTTCGGCGCGCACCGTCGTGTCGAACATCGTGGCGATATCGTCCGCAAAGGCGTTGAAGGCCTCGGCCGTCAGCCCGGCGGTTTGCGATTGCAGTTCAGCGGCCTCAACCATGGATGAATCCGTTCCGTTCGGTTACGCGCGGGCCGACGGCTCCCGGTACCACAGCGTCAACCGTGCCACCGCCGCGTCCAGGTTCACGGTCAGCGTCACCTCGTGGGCCTGCTCGCCCAGGCTGTTCTGCAGCTCCGCGCCGCTGACCACGGTCGGGATCGACACGTGAATGTCCTCTCCCGACTCCACGATGCGCGCCTTGAAGGCGCCCATCACCATGTTCACCACCTCCCCCATCGCATCGGCCAATTCCTCGTCCGGGACGTCCGAAGGATCGTCCGACCCCGTCATGTTCGCCGCGATCAGACGGGCCGCCTCCGTGTCACAACACAAGCCCAGGCAACCCTCCATCTTACCCTCAAAGGTGATCGACCCCAGCAACGCCTGCCCACCGATCCCCTCGTACAGCTCGTTGCACTCCTCCACCGTCATGAACATCATCGTCTCGAAAACCTCGCGCGTGCCCTCCAGCAAGGCCTCCGATAAAGATTCTTGTGCAATCGCCATGATGCCCTCTGCTTCAAGCCCCCACCGTGGTTACGCGTTCCTCACACAGATCACATGAACGGCGCCAGCTCCCGTTGAATGGTCTCCGGCGTGAAGGGCTTGGTGACGTAGCCGTTCGCCCCGTTGGCCTTCACGTTCTCGATGAGGTCTTCAGCGCTCTCCGTGGAGATCATGATGATTTGGGTATTGGCGTTGGCCGGATCCTGCCGTGCGGCCTTGACGAATTCCAGGCCGTTCATTCCCGGCATGTTGATATCGCATAGAACGACGTCCACCGGGCCGGCCTTAAGTTTCTCCAGGGCCTCCCCGCCGTCGCCGGCTTCGAGAATCTCATCCGCCACCGACAGGCCGGCCTTCCGGATGGTCCGCGTGATGATCTTACGCATCGTCGCGGAATCATCGACCACCATCAGTGTCTTCGCCATGACTGCCTCCAGAACTCGCGCATCGTGGTCTGCTTCGCCTGATTCGGCACTTAATCCGACCATCGACGGCCTAGATGCCGAACTTTAGGAGAATATCAGCGGCGAGGAGGCGGTGGGGTTCGGTATCGAGAAGGCCGTGGTCCAGCTCCCAGCGGGCCCGGGCGATCGTCTCGGCATCGTCGGCGGCGCGGTCGGCCTGTTGGGCCCGAGCCAGCAGGGCGTCGTGCGAGGTCTCCAGCGATGCGGCCTCGGCCGATGGCCGCGTGCGGCCCATCGCCGACGGGGCCGCCCCCGCGGCCTCCCAAAACCCGCCTACCCCGTTGTGTGCCGAAATATCCATCCGCCTGTCCTGTCCAACGCCCGGTTACCGGACCCGACCCGTCAATGGGGCTCCATCGTTATTGTCGAAACCGCCGGCGCCAACTTGAGCTCTTTTAGCGGAACCGGCAGCATTTTTTGCCGGGCCGGGACCGTTTTCTGTGCCGGCGGCGGGTTCTCGGACCCGGCCACCGCCCGCAACCGCAGGATCTGGTGCGCCTCGGGC
>DSDH01000082.1 GCA_011055475.1 Phycisphaerales bacterium
GTGGCCTCACTGCTGGCCTTGCTGGCCCTGGTGACACTGGCCCTCAAGAGCGTCGTGGAGTGGCGAAGTCGGCGTCCGGGGGTGGGCTCGTTGGAGCCGGCGGTTGCGGAGGCGCCTTCCCATGAGCATTGAAGTCCGACATATCACGAAGACCTTCGCGGGCCACGCCGCGGTGCGGGATGTCAGTCTGTCTGTTCCCTCGGGGCAACTGGTGGCGCTGCTGGGACCGTCGGGATCGGGCAAGACAACGCTCTTGCGGATTATTGCGGGCTTGGAACAGCCTGATCCGGGCAGCGGTCCGGTGCTGTTTTGCGGAAAAGACGTCGCCGGTCAGCATGCCCGGTACCGACGGGTGGGCTTCGTCTTCCAGCACTATGCGCTGTTCAAACACATGACGGTCTTTCAGAACGTCGCCTTCGGGTTGACGGTGCGTCCGCGTCGGACCAGGCCCGCGCCGGAGGCGATCCGCGCGAAGGTTCGCGACTTGCTGGCCTTGATCCAGTTGGAGAACATGGCCGATCGGTACCCCAGCCAACTGTCGGGGGGGCAACGACAACGCGTGGCGCTCGCCCGTGCATTGGCGGTGGAGCCGCGCGTGCTCCTGCTCGATGAGCCGTTTGGCGCCCTGGATGCCCGGGTGCGGCAGGAGTTACGGCAGTGGTTGCGTCGGCTGCACAACGAGATCCACGTCACCAGCCTGCTGGTGACTCATGACCAGGAGGAGGCCCTGGAGGTGGCCGATCGGGTTGTGGTGATGAACGAGGGCCAGATCGAGCAGGTGGGCAGTCCCGAAGAAGTCTTTCACCAGCCGGCGACCGAATTCGTGATGAACTTCCTGGGCAACGTCAACCTCTTTCACGGCCGGGTGGAGCGCGGCCGCGTCGTGTTTGGCACGATGGTGTTGCCTGTCTCGGTAGACGACAAGGCGGATGGCCAACCGGCACGGATGTTTGTGCGTCCTCATGATCTGGAGGTCCGGACGGCTGACGCCGGCGGTACGGGCTTGCGGGCGACGGTGGTCCGCGTGCAGTCCGCGGGGCCCGGCGTCCGTCTGGAGTTGTCAGGTCCGGATGGTCAGCCCATTCAGGTGGATGTGTCACATCGGGAGTTCCAGAAGATGAGTCTGGAAGTAGGCGACGAGGTGTTTGTGCTTCCGCACAAACCCCGTGTGTTTCTGGGTGGCCAGTCGGGCGAATAAGCAGGCGTTGTGGGGGGGCCACGTGTGAGGCGGTAGGTCTTTCGAGGGGCCGGGGGCTTGCGGTTTCGGCGGGGTCGTATAGGATGGGCGTGTATGATTCCGCCTGAGCGAGTCCGATGGTGCAATGAACGGCCTGTCCGAGAAGGTCGCTACGTGCTCTACTGGATGCAGGCCGCGCAACGGGCTCGCTACAATCACGCCCTGGAGTACGCGATTCGCCTGGCCAACGAGCGGGGCAAGGCCGTGGTCGTTGTCTTCGGTCTCACCGCCGAGTACCCCGATGCGAACTGGCGGCACTACGCCTTCATGCTGCAGGGCCTGGCCGAGACCCAACAGGCCCTGGCACAGCGGGGCGTGGCCATGATCGCGCGACAGGCCGAGCCGGATGCCGCGGCGATCGAGTTGGCCGCGGAGGCCGACCTGGTCGTGGTCGATGCGGGCCACCTGCGGATTCAGCGGCAATGGCGGGCCGATGCGGCCAGGCGGATGGACTGTCCGCTGATCGAGGTGGAGACGAACATGGTGGTTCCGGCCGACGTTGCTCTGGGTCGGGCGGCGTGGTCGGCGGCGGTGCTGCGGCGACGGATTGAACGAGATCGCGATCGGTTCCTGACGCCTGTCCGCCACGTGACACCGCGGCACAAGTCCGTGAGCATGGGGCTTGAGGGGCTCGACCTATCCGATCCGGAGTCGATATTGAAGCGATTGGCAGTGGATCGTTCGGTGCCGCCGGTGAAGGGGCTGCGCGGCGGCCCGCGGGCCGCACGGCGGCGCCTGCGTGCGTTCCTGAACAAGGGGCTTGATTCCTACGAGATGGACCGCAATGATCCGACGCTGGACGGCACCTCCCGGTTGAGCCCATACCTGCACTTCGGGCAGATCTCACCGGTGGAGATCGCCCTGGAGGTCCTGCGTTCGGGCAGCCCGGGCGCCACGGCGTTTCTGGAGCAATTGATCGTGCGACGGGAGCTGGGCCTCAATTTTGTCCAGTACAACGCCCAGTACGATCACTATGCGGGGCTTCCGGCATGGGCCCGGCAGACGCTGGAGCGGCACCGGCGCGATGCGCGAGGCGCGGTGTACGGCCTAGAGGATCTGGAAGCGGCCGGCACCGAGGATGTCTACTGGAACGCCGCCCAGAAGCAGATGATGCAGGACGGGTACATGCACGGATACATGCGCATGTACTGGGGCAAGAGGATTCTCGAGTGGACGCGTTCGCCGTCACAAGCCTTCGATCGGGCGGCGTATCTGAACAACAAGTACGAGTTGGATGGGCGGGATCCGAACGGCTGGGCGGGTGTGGCGTGGTGCTTCGGGCAGCACGATCGACCCTGGCCCGAGCGGCCTGTCTTTGGAACGGTGCGGTTCATGAACGCCGCCGGGCTGAAGCGCAAGTTCGACGCGGATGCCTACGTGCGTCGCGTTGACGCGTCCGGCGATCGCGTGGACAAATGACGTGCGACAAGAACGCGTCCCGGTCCCGGCCGTGGGTGGGCCTCACGTTCAGAACTCGGCGGGCGAGCCGCCGTGAATCACCTTGATCTCACTGACGTTGGGGATGACGGCCAGTTGATGCTGCGGGCTGAGTCGGAAGGCGTTGGCCCAGTAGACGATGAAGGCCTTGCCCATCAGGTAGTCACGCGGCACGACGCCCATGCGGTAGGTCTGGCCGTTGTTGCCCCGGCCCGGCTGGTTCCACATCCGGGCGTCGAGGCTGTTGGGGCTGTTGTCGCCGCAGACGAAGTACTCGCCGTCGTTCAAGGTGAAGGGCTCCTCCTCGCCGGCGCGGAGACTGCCGGCGCTGGTGTAGTGCGTATCCCGCCACACGCCCGCGTGCAAGAGGCGCATCCGCCCCGATCCGAAGATCCTCACGTCCGGCAGGGGGGCGCGGTGCGGGTGGCCCACCGCATCGGGCTCGCGTCCAAGGTCGTATCGCAACGACTCCTGCCCCCACGTCAGTACAAGCTGATGATCGACATTGGCGAAGCGCAGCCGGCGGGCCCGGCCGTTCGAGGGGGCCGTGCCCGTCACGTCCGCCAGCAGGAGCGGGTCGTCCCGGTCCATCCGCTCCAGCGTCATGTGTCCGTCGAAGCGCACGGTCGCCCGATACCAGCGGCCATACTTGCGCAGCGCGACGCCCACATGGCCCTGTTCACCGTCGGCCAAGACGTGGAACTGCACCATCAGATCGCTGCACGTCGGCTGATTGGCGTTCATCATGCGGCCGTTGTAGCCGTACTTCGTCTTGTAGCCCAGGGGCCCGGGATTGAATCGCAGCGTGTGGACGCCGTCTGGGTCCTGATCGAGGGCCAGAATGGCGGGGGTGGCCCTGCCGATGTCCCAGGCTGAACCGGGCTCGTTGTGGAAGCCCGGCCGCGAGTCCTCCTGGTCATCGGCCTCATCGTGTCCCCGGGTCCGGTCCTGATAGTCGTTCAGGAACACGGGCATGAACAACTCCTCCTGCACGCGCGGCGGCTTGCGGGCGATTTGGCCGTTGATATAGATGTCCCCGTCGATGATCTGCACCGTCTCACCCGGCAGGGCGATCATTCGCTTGATGTAGTTCTCCCGCGGATCGACGGGGTTCTTGAAGACCACCACGTCCCAGCGTCGCGGTTCGACGAACTGATAAAGCGTCTTGAGTACGAGGATGCGGTCGCCGTTGGATTCGGGCACGGGCGGCCGCTCGGGCAGCTCGGCGGCGCAACTGGGGCATCGCGGCGGCATGGTTCCATAACAGTCGTTGCCCACGTCGAAACGGTAACCGCACCGCAGGCACCGCACGGGGTAATGATCGCCGCGGAGCGTTTCGGCCATGCTGCCGGTGGGAATGCGAAACGCCTCCATCACGAAGGCCCGAAACGTCAGCGCCAGGATCAGGGCGATCAACACCCAATCCACGGTCGTCACAATGCCTTCAAAGGCCGGATTGCGACGCCGCAGGGAAGGCTCCGCCGGCGTCGTCTGTGCGAGGCGCTCCGAGGTCTGCTCGGCATCCTGGGGCGGCTGATCCATCAGCGCTGTCCTCCGTAGATGAGCTTCATGCCGTCCACGCGGGGAACGTTCAGGAAGATCTTGGCGATGCGACCGGCGGGATGCTGCTCCAGCCAGCGGGCCAGTCGCGTATCGTTGAACGGTTTAAATGGGCCGGGCCAGTACACGAAAAAGGCCTTGCCGACGAGATAGTCGCGGGGCACGGTGCCCGCGCGATAGTCCGCCCGCGTCCCATCCGGCCGGCGATTGCCCAAGCCGGGATGGTCCCACAGGCGGGCGTCCATGCTGTTGGGGCTGTTGTCGCCGCACACGAAGAACTCATCCGGGCCCAGGGTGAAGGGATTGCCCTCTCCGGCGCGAACCGTCTCGCGGCCCGTGCGCCCGCCGTGCTCACTGATGTAGTGGAGGTCCCGCTCGATCCGCACGTGCCGCAGGTCCCAGCGGCCCGCCCCGAGAATGGTCACCTCCGGCATGACCGGCCGGATCGGTCCCATCGCGTCCCGGTCCGTGCCGAGGTCCACCCGTCGCTCGATGGGTCCGAAGGTCAGCACGAGCTCGTGGTCCACGTTGGCCAGGCTGAACGGCGCCGGCGTCTGCACAGCGCTCAGGTCGACGGCTTCATCAAACAGCACGTGGACGGTGCCGCCTTCCGTGATTCGCTCCAGGCGGATGCGACCGGCCACGTCCACGATGCCGCGGTACCGCACGCCATACTTGCTCAGACCCGCGCCGATGCGCCCCGATGTCGGCTCCCCGCCATCGGGCACACCGGCCACGAAGTGCACCCGCAGGTCACTGCAGATCGGCATATACTCGTAGGCACGCGGGTCGTCGTAGGCATAGGTGGCGCGGAAGTCATTGCCCTGGGTCGCGTCGTAGCTGATGGTGTGCAGGCCACCGTCGGCCTCGGACCGGAGGTGAAAGACCGGCCGATCGTTGGGATTGAGCTGCCAGCGGGCGCCCGCGACGTTGGAGAACGGCAGCGTCCAGGCGTGCCCGTTGAAGCGGGGCGTCTCGGGGTGCTTCGGCAGGTGATCGTTGTCATACACGACCATCCACAGCTCGTCCTGCACGCGAGGGGGCTTGCGGGCGATCCGGTCGTTGATGTAGATGTCGCCGTCGATGATCTCGACCTTCTCACCGGGCAGGCCGATCATCCGCTTGATGTAGTTGATCCGCGGCTCCAACGGGTTTTTGAACACGACGACGTCCCACCGCTTGGGCTCGAGGAACTGGTAGATGCACTTGAGCACGAAGATGCGGTCGCCCTTGAGCACGGGATGCTTCACCGCCGGGGAATCGACGTAATACCATTCCTCGACGGGCACTTCCTCGACCCCGCCGGCGGCCTGCGGGTTGTGCCGCCGTTCCACCCGGCGGACGACGTAGATCTTGTCGCGCTGGTAGGCCATGATGCTGCGGAGTTGGGGATGGCTGGCGACCTCCCGGCCTCCTTCGATGCGCCGCAAGGGGACCGCCGGCGTGCGATAGAAGCCGCAGCTCGGACACCGCGGCGGCGCCGGGATAATGGGGATGTTCCCCCCGTCGACGCTGTTGTCGGGTCGGCCGTAGTTCGGGCCCGGCAGATAGTCGAAATCGTACTCCATCCCGCACTGTTCGCATCGCAGATGAAAATGGGCCCCCTTGAGCGTCTCGGCCATGCTGCCGGTGGGGATCGTGTAGGCCTGCATCTCGAAGACGATGAACACCAGCGTGAAGGAGAAGGCCACAATCAGCCATTCGGCGGTGCGGTACCAGCCTTCAACGCGTTGCGACACGGGTTTGTTGTCTTTCACGGCCAACGTGCGATTCCTGGGCATCCGGGTGCAAACGCTGGATTATCTTGAGCCCAGGCGGCCAGGTCAAGGCCGGCCCGGCGGGTTTTGCGGTGCATTCGATCCGCTCGGCGGCGGAGCACCAGCGATACGTCGCCCATCCGATTCGCCCGTGCGTGATTTCGGTCGTCGGGATATGTGTGTCCTCACAGGCAGGTTGATACAGAATCGCCGGTCTGCTGAAGGGCTCGATGCGCGTTCTGGGGCCCGCGAGGGTGGTTTTTGGTCGAGTCGGGGTGCGTAGGCGGGTTTGGCGGCAGGTCCGCGGTAAAATTGTTCAAAATCGGCTTGCCGCCTCGAAGTCTTTACTGTATAGTGATTTGCAACTGTCGCACGCGGAGGTATCCTGCGTCCGAAACCGGGGCGAAAGCCGCGCGAAACGAGGCCTTTCGATATGCGAGGCAGCCGATGGCAACGGTCACGAAGAAAGAACTGATCGATCGCATTGCCGAGAAAACGCAGGCCAAGCGGGTGGTCGTCAAACGCATCGTGCAGGCTTTTCTCGACGAGGTGATCGAGGAATTGGCCCGGGACAATCGCCTGGAGTTCCGCGATTTCGGCGTGTTTGAGACGCGGGTCCGAGCGGCGCGGCGGGCCCAGAATCCCAAGACGCTCGAACAGGTGGAGGTGCCGGCCAAACGGACGGTCAAGTTCAAGATGGGGCGTCTGATGCGGCAGCAGCTTTCGCGGCCCGCCACCCGAGCCGCCTCGCGTCCGACCCAGGCGCCGCCGCCCAACTACGGATGAACCATACGGGTGAAATCTGTCCTGACCGCCAGGCCGGTCGGTGATGTTCAGTCTGCGTCCAAAGCAAGCCCAGTGTCTGTCGTGTGGGAGAAAAAGATCGTGGAAGGTACGGTCAAGTGGTTTGACAAGAAAAAGGGCTACGGCTTTATCGCCTGTGAGGGCGAGCCGGACGTGTTCGTGCACTACACGGGCTTCGGCCAGGCCGATCTGCGAACGCTCGACGATGGGGATCGCGTTCGTTTCGAGATGACCGCCGGGGAGAAGGGCCCGCGGGCCCGGGACGTGGTGCTGGTCGACGCCTCCCGGACGGACTCCGCCGACTAAGGTCCCCGGGCGCTACGTGTCGCGCGGACCGGGCTCGGTGAGGATGCTCTCGATGATTCTCTGATTCGCCCCGGGGAAGGCGTATGTGCCGAGCCGATCCGGTCGCACCCATCGCGTTGCTGTGCAGCCGCAAGGACGCACGCGACCTGAAACGTAGCGACAGTCGTAGGCGTACAGACGGATGCGGAAGTGCGAGTAGGCGTGATCCACCGTGATCCGTTTGCGTCCGACCTCGACGCGAATCCGAACCTCTTCGTACACCTCGCGCGCCACGGCCTCCTGGAGTGTCTCGTCGGGCCTTTTCTTGCCACCGGGGAACTCCCAGAGTCCGCCCAGCATCCCCTCCGGGCGGCGCCGGTCGATGAGAACACGGCCATCCTTCCAGACAATGCCCACCGCAATGATGTGGCGCGGCAGGGGTCGGGCGGCTCGCCGCACGGGCAGTTGGTCCACGCGACTCTCGGCCAACGCCCGGCAGTGGCGCCGCACCGGGCAATCGGGACACAAAGGCCGCCGTGGCAGGCAGGTACGCGCGCCCAAATCCATCATCGCCTGGTTAAACGTCCCCGCGCAGCCCGGCGGCAGCGCGGCGGCGGCCAGGGCCCAGAGCCGCTCTTGGCAATCGGCACTCTTGGGGTCCTGCTCGATGGCGTACAGACGGCACAGCACCCGCATGACGTTGCCGTCGAGCACCGGCTCATCACGGCCAAAGGCGATGGAGGCGATGGCCCCGGCGGTGTAGCGCCCCACGCCCGGCAGCGACCGCAAGGCCTCGATGGTGTCGGGCAACCGGCCCGCGTGGTGACGGCACAGATGCCGGGCGGCGGCGTGCAGATGACGGGCGCGGGCATAGTAACCCAGTCCTTCCCAGAGCTTCAGGACGGTGTCGAGCCGCGCTCGGGCCAGTACCTCGACCGAGCCGAACCGCTCAATGAAACGCGTGTAGTAGGGCTTGACCGTTTCGACCTGGGTCTGCTGGAGCATGATCTCCGCGACCCAGATGGCATAGGGGTCCCGCGTGCGTCGCCAGGGCAGGTCGCGTGCGGTGCGGGCGTACCAGGCCATCAACGGCCGGACCCAGGCGGGCCGCTTTCCCGATGCGCTCATGAGGGCCCGTCCATCTTGTCGGGCCGGGGCGCCAGCAGCTTCTGCGCGCTGCGTGCATCCTGACCGATGGCCTTGAGGAACCGGGCCCGGAGGGTGTCCATCAATCGAGCCCGCTTGGTCTTGGGTCGGTCGGCCAGGGGGATCTGTCCACCGGCGTACAGGGCGTGGCCGCCCCCCGTGCCCCGACGCGCCACGATGCGTCGGATGATCCGATCGGCCCGTGCGCCTTCCTGCCGCGTGCGGAGGCTGATCCGCAGCGTTCCCTCGAAGATGCCCATGCACATCGTCCAGGTGGTTTCATCCTCGCGCAACAGCAGGTCGGCAATCTCGGCGATCATGTCCGGGTTATCAACCTCGCCCAGGGTCGTCACCAGCGCCGGCCCGTAAAAACAGGCGTTCTTGAGTCCTTCGTCAAGCAGCAGGAAATACGTCCGGGGCAGCGATCCTCGCTGGATGCCGCTGAGCATCCGCCAGTTCGCCAGCCCCAGCAGGTAGGCCATCGCGTCGACGTCTGCCTGACAGGCCTCGCGTCCCAGGTCCTGCGTGTCCGAGCGAATCGCGTAGAGCATCGCCGTGGCCAGCGGCGGGTCGGGCGTGATCCCCGCGGCCCGGAGGTATTCCAGCAGAATCGTCACCGTCGCCCCGTAGCGGGGCCGGATGTCGGCAAACGGCACCTCCCGCGACGCCTTGCGGGCCGGATGGTGGTCAAAGACGATGTCCGGGGCGTAGTCCTCGGGCAGGGGGTTGTTGCCCGTGCCCGGCTGCGTGTCCACCATGGCGATCAGGTCGAACTTGCTGAAGTCCAGTTCGCGGCAGGGCCGCAGGTTCAGCCCGAGGTAGCGCACCAGGGCGCGGTTCTCGGCGCGGCCGACGGTTCCGCCATGGGCGATGGAGCAGGGGACCTTGGCGAGCGTATTGACAACCTTGCGCAGGGCGACGGCCGCCCCGATCGCGTCGGGGTCGGGATGATCCTGCGTGACGATCAGCATGGCGGCCTTGCGCTGCAGGATCTGGCGGAACTTCTCAAGCCGCTCCGCGCTGCGATTGTCCTGGTTCTTTCGTGGCATGTATCACACATCCCTGCAAGACGAAACCGGCCGCTCTGGCCCCACACCGAGCGGTCCCCCGCAGACTATACGCCAGGGATATGACGCAATCAACCGGCCGTCGCGTTTTCTACGAGCCGGTCGTTGCCCGGCCCGGCGGGTCATCTTAGAATCGCGTGGGGGTCTTGGGGTGTGACTGAACCACTTGAGGAAGGATGGACTACGATGGATCCGGAAAAGGGTTTGGCGAAGGAGGCGGTCCTCTGGGAACCCGCTGAAGGCGGCAAGGTGCGGTGCCATCTGTGCGCCCATCGCTGCCTGATCGCCGA
>DSDH01000495.1 GCA_011055475.1 Phycisphaerales bacterium
ACGCTGATCTGCGTCGGTCCGGTGCCCAATATCGCCGAGGCCCTGCGCCGCGAGCCTCGCATCGCCGAGCGCGCCCGTTTCGTCGGGATGCACGGCAGCCTCCGCAAGGGTTATGGCGGCCGCGACCAGATCGACGCCGAGTACAACGTCCGTGCCGACGCCAAGGCCTGCCAGGCGGCTCTCTCGGCGGCGTGGAATATCACCATCACGCCGCTGGATACCTGCGGCCTGGTCCACCTGACCGGGGAGAAGTACAAGAAAGTCCGGGACTCCAGCGATCCGGTCGCACGGGCCGTCATCGAGAATTACCGCATCTGGGCCGAGAACAAGCAGACGGCCGAGCAGCGCAGCAGCACGCTGTACGATACCGTGGCCGTCTATCTGGGTCTGGCCGACGACTTCTGCCGCATGGAACAGCTCCGCGTCCGGGTGGACGACCAGGGGTACACGCGGATCGACCCCGCCGGCAAAAGGATGAAGGTCGCCACGGCGTGGAAGGACATGGGCGCGTTCGAGGACTGGCTCATCGGGCGCTTGACCGGCCCGACGGCGCCTCCGCGGCAGGCCCGTGGTTTTCGCCGGCTGCCCGTCGCCGAGTACGTGGATCGGATGAAGGGCGGCTGGATCGGCCAGATGGCGGGTGTCGGCTGGGGCGGGCCCACGGAGTTCCGCTGGAAAGGGCAGATCATCCCGGAAGACCAGATCCCAACGTGGAAGCCTGAGATGATCAACCAGTTCGGCCAGGATGACATCTACGTCGAGATGACCTTCCTGCGGACGCTGGAGCTGCACGGGCTGGGTGTCTCCATCCGGCAGGCGGGGATCGACTTCGCCAACAGCGGTTATCCGCTCTGGCACGCCAACGATGCCGGGCGGACCAATCTGCGCGCCGGGATCGCCCCGCCGGACAGCGGCCATCCGCAATTCAACAGCCACGCCGACGACATCGACTATCAGATCGAGGCCGACTACTCCGGCCTGATTGCGCCGGGTCTGCCCAACACGGCGATCGAGCTGGGCGAGATCTTCGGCCGATTGATGAACTACGGCGATGGGCTGTACGGCGGCCAGTTCGTCGGCGGCATGTACGCCGAAGCCTTCTTTGAATCGGACCCGGTGCGGATCATCAAGGCGGGCCTGGCCTGCATCCCCCCGCAGAGCCAATACGCCGAGTGCATCCGCGACGTGATGCAGTGGTACCGCGAGAACCCGAACGACTGGCAGGCCACCTGGCAGAAGGTCGAGGCCAAGTACCAGGACAACCCGGCCTATCGCCGCTTCTCCTGCACCGGACCGCAGGCGGACTTCAACATCGACGCCAAGATCAACGGCGCCTATATCGTTATGGGTCTGCTCTACGGCGGCGGCGATATGGATAGGACGATCATCATCTCCACCCGCTGCGGTCAGGATTCCGACTGTAACCCGTCCAACGCCGCCGGGGTTCTCGGCACCGTTATCGGTTTTGAGAAGCTGCCGGACAAGTTCAAGTCGGCGCTGAATCCGGAAGGCAAGTTCAGCCACACGCCGTACAACTTCCCGATACTCGTCGAGGTCTGTGAGACGCTGGCCCGCCAGGCGGTGGTGCGTCGCGGCGGCAGGATCGAGACCGATGCGCAGGGGCGCGAGGTCTTTGTGATCCCCATTGAAGAACCGCGGCCCAGCGGTTTTGAGCAGTGCTGGGAGCCGGGGCCCATTGCCCACAGCCGGTTCACCGAGGACGAGATGAAGCAGATCACCGCCGTCGCCGGGATCGACCTGTCCGAGGCCATTAACAAGTTCGCGCCCGGCTGGAAGATCGCCCGCTGTGGTCCCGATATGGAGCCGGGGTTTTACAGGGAGATGGGCGGTCGCGAGAACGTGCTGCTGACCCATCCGTTGAGCCGCGAGATGGGTTGCGCGATCTCGCGCACGGCGAAGCTGGCCGCGGGTCGCGAACACCGATTGAGCCTGACCGTCGGCCACGACCCACGGGGCGACTGGCAGTTGATCGTCAAGGCCGGTTCCGATGTGCTGCTGACCAAGACGATCGGGCCGGAGACCTGTCGCGATGGCTGGGTCGATGTGAACGTGGACCTGACGCCTTACGCCGGCCGGGAGGTGGAGCTGCAACTGATCAACCAGCCCACCGGCTGGTCGTGGGAGGCCGGCCGCTGGGCCCGCATTGCCCTGCAGAGTCGCTGACAATCGCCCGGGGTCGGATCGGTCCGGCTCCGGCCCCGGTGTTTCCCACCCCCGTGCGACACGGGGTCATTGCATCGGGCGACAAGCCCTGTGCGCAAGGCCCTTGTGCCGTACAAGGCGGCGGGCTACTCTATCCGATAAACCAGAAGGGTCAGCGCACCGGCGAGATGGTCGGGTGCGATCGGGAAGGATACCGATGGGTCGGCCAGATTTCATAGAAGGCCTTTGTCGGCGCGTCGTTTTTGCCGACGGCGCGATGGGAACCATGCTGTTTCAGCATGGGGTGTTTCTGAATACCTGCTTCGATGAGCTGAACCTGACGAATCCCAAGCTCGTGGCCCGTGTGCATGAGGGCTATCTCCGGGTCGGCAGCGAGTTATTGGAGACCAACACCTTCGGCGCCAACGCGTTCAAGCTCGCCCGGTATGGCCTGGCCGACAAGGTCGAGGCCATCAACGCGGCGGGCGCCCGCCTGGCGCGGGATTGCGCCGGTGATGATGCCTGGATCGCCGGGGCCGTCGGCCCGCTGGGGCCGGGGCATATCGGCCTGGGAACGGACGCGGACGAGGCGGCGCGGCAGGCGTTCGCCGCCCAGATCCACGCCCTGACCGAGGCCGGCGTGGACGTGGTTCTTTTCGAGACTTTCGGCAATCCCGCCGAGCTGCAACTGGCCATCGAGGCGGCTCGGACCGTCACCTCGCTACCCCTGATCGCCCAGATGGCCGTCAACGAGGATCACCAGACCCTCTTGGGTATGCCCATCGAAGAGGCGATCGCCCGTATCGCGGCCGAACCACAGGTGGCCGTGGTGGGCCTGAATTGTTCGGTGGGGCCCTCGCCCATGCTCGAAAGCCTGCAACGCATCCGGCCGGTGACCGACAAGCCCCTCAGCGCCCAGCCCAACGCGGGCCTGCCGCGAGAGGTCGAAGGTCGCCGCATGTACATGTCCACGCCGGAGTACATGGCCGAATACGCCAAGCGGTTTTTCGAGCACGGGGTGCGGCTGATCGGCGGCTGCTGCGGCACGACACCCGAACATATCCGCCAGATTGTCAAAGCCGTGTCGGCGATGGACAAGGCCATGGGGCGGCCCGCAGCCGAAGCGACCATCGTCCAGCCGTCCGCCGAGGCTCAGGGCGTCGAGCCCATCCCGCTGCCGCAAAAGTCGCGCGTGGGAGCCAAACTCGCCACCGGCCAGCCCGTCTGCAGCATCGAGTTGGTGCCGCCGCGGGGCGTGCGGCTGGACGCGATTCTGGAGAAGGTCCGCCTCTGCGCCGCTCACGGTATCGACGCGGTGAACATCCCCGATGGGCCGCGGGCCACCAGCCGCCTGTCGCCGATGGTGACCGCCGTGCAGGTGCAGCAGGCCGCCGATATCGAGGCGATCCTGCACGTGTGCTGCCGCGACAAGAATCTGATCGGGTTGCAGTCCGACATGCTCGGTGTTCACGCGATGGGTCTGCGTAACGTGCTGCTCATCACGGGCGATCCGCCCAAGCTCGGCGAGTATCCCGATGCGACGGCCGTGTTCGACCTCGATGCCATCGCCCTGACCAGGGTGGTGAGCCGGCTCAACCGCGGCCTGGACGTCGCGGGCAACGCCCTCGATGAGCCGCTGGCGTTGACCATCGGGGTCGGGGCCAACCCCGTCGCTTCGGACCGGCCGCGCGAGATTGACCGCTTTCGCCGTAAGGTCGAGGCGGGCGCCGAATACGCCATCACCCAGCCGGTGTTCGACGTGCGGATGTTGTTCGACTTCCTGGACGCCGTGGCCGATCACCCCATCCCCGTGATTGCGGGCATCTGGCCGTTCACCAGCTACAAGAACGCCGAGTTCATGGCCAACGAGGTGCCGGGCGTGGTCGTTCCACCGGCCTTGCTGGACCGCATGAGCGCCGCCAAGACTCGCGAGCAGGGTCGCGCCCTGGGGGTGACCATCGCCCGTGAGATGATCGAGCAGATCGCCGACCGCGTGGCCGGCTTCGCCATCAGCGCGCCGTTCGGCAACGTTCGCATTGCCCTGGCCGCCCTGGGGCGCCTGGCCATCGAGGCCATCTGATCACCGCCGGTCTCCGGCCTTGCGTAGAACGCCGTCTTTGTAGGCCGGATCGCTCACGACGTTGCCCGGCCCCGGGGGCGTTGCGGCTCGAACCAGGTGATTTTTGGTGGAAGCGCCGGCTCTAACAGTCGATAATGCAGTAATTTGAAACAACCGGGAAGGACGCTGGATGAACCCGAGACAACGTGCATTGGACCGTCTGGACCCGACGACGCTGCAAGATTGGCAGGTCGCCGCCGCCGCCGAGGAGCATATCAAGCCGCTGGAGCAGATCGCCAGCGAGTTGGGCCTGGCCTACGGCGAGTTGATCCCCCTGGGCAACAAGCTGGCCAAGATCGACTACGCCAAGATCGTTGACCGGCTCAAGCACGTCCGTCGCGGCAAGTACATCGACGTCACCGCGATCACGCCCACGCCCCTGGGCGAAGGCAAGACCACGACCACAATCGGTTTGGTGCAGGGGCTGGGACGGCTGGGCAAGAAGGTCTGCGGCACCATCCGCCAGGCCAGCAGCGGGCCGACCTTCAACATCAAGGGCTCGGCCGCCGGCGGGGGCCTGAGCCAGTGCATCCCGCTGACGCCCTTTTCCATCCGGCTCACCGGCGACATCGAGAGCATCACCAACGCGCACAACCTGGCGATGGTCGCCCTGACCGCCCGCATGCAGCACGAGCGCAACTACGATGATGCGCGGCTGGCCAAGAGCGGCCTGCGGCGGCTCGATATCGACCCCCAACGCGTGCAGATCCGCTGGGCGATGGATTTCTGCGCCCAGGCCCTGCGCAATATCATCATCGGACGCGGCGGGCCGATGGACGGCCTCGAGATGGAGAGCGGCTTCCAGATGTCGGTCTCCAGCGAGGTGATGGCCATCCTGGCGGTCGCCAAGAGCCTCAAGGACTTCCGCCGGCGCATGGGCAAGATCGTCGTGGCCTACGACAAGAAGGGTCGCGAGGTCACCACGGCCGACCTGGAGGTGGACGGCGCCATGACCGCCTGGATGGTCGAGGCCCTCAATCCGAATCTCATGCAGACGATCGAGGGGCAGCCCATGCTGGTCCACGCGGGGCCCTTCGCCAACATCGCCATCGGCCAGAGCTCCATCATCGCCGATCTGGTGGGCACCAAGTTGTGCGATTATCTCGTCACGGAGAGCGGGTTCGGGGCGGATATCGGCTTCGAGAAGTTCTGGAACCTCAAGTGCCGCATGAGCGGTCTGACGCCCAATGCCGTGGTCATCGTCGCCACGATCCGCGCCCTGAAGATGCACGGCGGTGGGCCGGCGGTCAAGCCGGGCGCACCCCTGCCCGACATCTACCGCCAGAAGAACCTGCGGCTCGTCGAAAAAGGCTGCGAGAACCTGCTGGCCCATATCGAGATTGTCAAGCAGTCCGGCATCCGCCCGGTGGTGTGCATCAACCATTTCCACACCGACACGAAGGAAGAAACGGACCTGGTCCGCAGGATCGTCGAGGCCGCCGGCGCCTCGGTCGCCGTCAGCGAGCACTGGCGCTATGGCGGCGAGGGGGCCCTGGAGCTGGCCGAGAAGGTCGCCAACGCCTGTGAGGAGATCCGCGACTTTACCTTCCTCTACGAGCCCGAAATGCCCCTGCGCCAGAAGATCGACCGCATCGCCCGCCGCATCTACGGGGCCGACGGGGTCGAGTACACCCCGCTGGCCAAGGAGAAGTTCGACGCCCTGGAGGCCAATGCCCGGATCAACGGCATGGGCATCTGCATGGTCAAGACGCAACTGAGCCTGTCACACGATCCCAACCTAAAGGGGCGGCCCACCGGTTGGGTTCTGCCGATCCGCGACGTGATGGTGTACGAAGGCGCCGGGTTTGTCGTGCCCATTGCCGGGGACATCAAGCTCATGCCCGGCACGGCCTCGAACCCGGCCTTCCGCCGGATCGACGTGGACGTGGAGACCGGCAAGGTCACCGGGCTGTTCTGAGGGTCCCACGGACCGGCGCCATGGCCGTCCGGGTTGTCCCGTGCGTCAGCGCCGCGCGATCTCGACCACCAGCGTGTCATCCGTCGCCGGGCCTTGGCGATGGTCCTTCACCCGCTGCCAGACCACTTGCAGGAAGTCCTCATGCCGATCCACCTGGGCCCGCCGCAGGGTGTCCCGCACGCCTTCCACGCCCAGCGCCCGCTCCCGCTTATCCATCGCCTCGATAACCCCATCCGTGTACAGAACCACGCGATCCCCCGGGGCAAAGACCGCCTGTTCGGTCGGGCAGGAGTACTCCGGATCGTCCACCACGCCGAGCATGACGGCATTGGACCCCAGCGGCTTTACCGCCCCATCCTCTGAAACCAGAAAGGCCGGGGGATGCCCCGCGTTGGCCCATTCCAGCGACCCCTGCGAGGCATCGACGCGCAGGGCCAGGCCCGTGGCGAAGATGCCATGCCGCGCGATGCTCACCGAGAAATACCGGTTCAACGCGACGATCAGCTCGCCCGGCGCGCGGTCCTGCCGCTCACCGAACAGCCGATCCAGTTCGCCATAGATGCGGTTGACCGTCAACGCGGCCGTAATGCCGTGGCCCGTTACGTCGAGCACAACGACGTTGAGTCGGTCGGCGTGATCCTGCCGAACGTACAGATAATCGCCGCCGATGTGCTCGGTCGGCTCGTAGCAGTACCGCAGGTGAACGGGGCCGGCGGCGATCTCTTCCGGGAACAGCAGTTCATGAATGTGTCGCGCGTGGGCGAGTTCCTGCTTCATCTGGCGGTAGCGACCACTGAGATGGTCCAGGGCGAATCGATAGCGGAAGCGTTTGGTGCGAACCGCACAGACCAGCAGCCCCGGCAGCCCCGCGAACGGCCAGACCAACATGTCCCAGGGGCTGGCGCGAAACAGCACCATCGCGACCGCCGCGGTGACCCACAAGGCCGCCAAGGCCCGGGCCGCCTCCCGCACCGACCAGGGCAGGAACAGGGATGCCACCAGATGCACCAGCAGAATCCGGCCCGACAGGGTGGGCGCATCCAGGTTCGCCGGCCGATGGAAGGCGATCACCGATCCCACCGGCTGGCCCAGCACGATCGGCGCGACGATCATCGCCAGGATGCCCGCCGAGACGACCAGTCGAAACCCGTACCGGACGACGTCCTCCTCGGCCAAGGTCCGCCGCCGAGCCCATAGCAGGCCGACCCAGAACACCGCCATGTGCAGACCGCCGCGAAGGATCGCCCGCATGCAGTAAGAGCCCATCGCCGCCCCACCGACGGCCATGATGAGGTGCACTACCATCTCCAGCAGCGCGACGCCGATCATGAACAGGCAATACGCATCCAGCCGCCGACGCATCCACTGATGGCGTTGTCGCTCGGCGGCCTGCTGGATCTCCTCATCCACGTCCTGGATGCCCCGCTTGGTCATGATGATCCCCGTGTCAGGTTGCCGTCATCATAGCCGCTGGTTCAAACGGGGTAAAGACTGTGCAGACGGGCCCGTCGAAGTGAAAAAAGGGGGCCGTGAGGTACGCGCACGTCACGGCCCCTGGCGATCCCCTGCGAGGCTCCGGGACCTGCTGCATACCGCGTTGGCGCTGCGACGGCCCGTCGGTGTATCCGCGCAAGGGCTCACACCCGTGGGATAGCGTCCGGCGTTGGACGCCGACACTGACAAAGAGAACCCAGCATCCGGCTCAAGGGCTCTACACAGCGCCTTTACCCCGATGCTGTATCGCATACTGGCATCGAAGCCAAAGGTTCGTGAAAAAAAGCCGTCGGGACGCAAGCAGGCTCTTACGACCGCCGGACGCCGTATCGCGCGGCAAATATGGTCAACAGAAACATGACAGGAAGGCCGGATTCCGTTAGGATCGGGAGGGTACAACGCCTGATGGAGACGACGGGAAGGACGCACACGTGGCCGGAGGGAACACCAGCATGCGGCGGCACAGCGCCTCAGGATCGTCATCGACCGAGACCCTTGGAGGGCGGCTGGTCGGAAGCATCGTGTTTCTGATGTTCGCCGGCATCGGGGGCTTTATTACAGTCATGATCGTCCGCGAGGCCCTCGATCGGCTCCGGCTTTACGCCTGGAACGCCGTGCCCTGTCAAATCGTCCGCTCGGAGGTCGGCCAGGAGGAAGGGTCCGACCGGTACTTTCCGGTGGTTGAATACACCTACCAGGTGGGCCAGCGGACCTACACGGGCACGCGGCACACGCTCACACCCCGCCGCTACGACCGGTACAGCGAGGTGATGGCGATCATCGCCCGTTTTCCCCCGGGCAGTGAACAACGATGCTTCGTCGATCCCGAACAACCCGTCTACGCCGTGCTCAAGCGGCAGAGCCCCTGGTTTGGTCTGGTGGCGCTGTTTCCCCTGCTGTTCGTGCTGATCGGCGTGGGGGGGCTGTATGCCCTGTGGCGACCGGGGGGCCGGCGGATGGCCCCATCGGCATCCAACGCCGCCGTCAAGAAGGACAAAAGCGCCGCCTTGGGCGTGGGGTTTTTCGCCCTCTTCGCCCTGGCGGGGTTCGGCTTTCTCATACCCTTTTTCATTCTGCCGGTGATACGGATCATCGGGGCGCAAGATTGGCCCGCCGTGCCCTGCACGATACTTCACGGAAAGGTCCGCTCACATTCCGACAGTGACGGCACCACCTACAGCATCGACATCCTTTACGAGTACGAGATTGACGGCCGCACGTACAAGTCCGACCGCTACAACTTCATGACCGGTTCCAGCAGCGGCTGCCGCGGCAAACAGGACATCGTCGATACCTACCTGCGTGCCGAGAAACCGGTTTGCTACGTTAATCCCGAGGACCCCAGCCAGGCCGTGCTGAACCGGGGGTTTTCGCTGACGATGCTGTTCGGCCTGATACCGTTGGTGTTTGTGCTGGTCGGCGTGGGCGGAATGATCGGCGTGACCCGCGCCGCACGGCGTAAGGCCCGGCGGCTCACCCAGGCCGACTGGCTGCCGGAGACGGCGACCCAACGGGCTTGCGAACTGGATAACGAATACCGCTTGGCGGTTGCGGGCCCGGCCGGGCCGGTCGTCCTCAAGGCCCCTTATGGCCGATGGGGCAAGCTGATCGGCGTGATCATCTTCGCGGCGATCTGGAACGGCATCGTCTCGGTCTTCCTCGTGATTGCCGTACGGGGTTTTCAGCGGGGGCACCCCGAATGGTGCCTGACGCTGTTTCTGATTCCGTTCGTTCTGGTCGGGCTCGGGACCTTGGTGGCGGTGGTCTATCAGTTTCTGGCCCTGTTCAACCCCCGTGCAAAGCTGACGGTGGCGACGGCGACGATTCCCTTGGGTGGTTCGGTGTCGCTGAGC
>DSDH01000080.1 GCA_011055475.1 Phycisphaerales bacterium
GTACATGATCTCCGTGAGAATGACCGGCCCGACCCGCGGGGCGCTGTTGGCCGCCCCGGGCGTGGGCGTTTCCAGCGGCACGAAGTCGTAGCCGTTGGTCAGCGTGGGCTTCTCGTAGCGGCCAAACGTCATATCGGTCGGCGAGGCCCCAAAGGTCTCCTGGACGATGTAGCCGGTCAACACCCCGTCGCTGCCGCTTTGCAGCCGGGCCAATTCGCCGCCCTTGCTCAGGGCAAAGGGGATATGCCGGATGCCCGGGCCGGTGGCCGAGGCCCCGAAGTGCACATCCTCGTAGAAGACCAGGTATCCGTAGGGGGCAATGATGGTGCCCTCGGCGATCTGGTACTTCATGCGGCGGGCCTCATCGGCGTCGCTGTCGGACAGGAACCAGCCGCCCAGGTGGATGGGCTGGTCGGTCGTGTTGTACAATTCGATCCAGTCGGGGGCGACATCGTGGGAGTGAGCCAACAGTTCGTTGATGACCACGCTGCCGGGCGGGGGGAGCAGGCCGCTGTCGTCATACCCCGGCGAGCCGCCCGCGAACGCGCTGGGCCGCCAGGATTCCTTGCGGCTGTAGCCGCTGGTCGGAGTGACCATCTGGTCGATCTCCTCGCCGCTCAAGGCGCGGTTGTAGAGACAGACGTTGTCGATGAAGCCGTTGAAGTAGCGGAAGCTGCCGTCCTTGAAGATGCCGATCTTCAGGTCGGTGCTGCTGCTGGTGGTCACGGCGCGGGACACGACGGCCAGGGGTGTTTCGAGTCGGCCATCGACGTAGAGCCGGGCCTCGCTGACGTCGGCCGAGCCGTCATCGGGCAGGACGGCGGCGACGTGGTGCCAGGCGCCGTCCCACAGGACGGTGCTGCCGACGAGGTAGCCGCCGCCGACGTCGAGGCACAGGGTGCCGGGGGTGGCGAAGGTGTTCTGGATTTGCAGCAGCCACTTGCCGCCGCTGGCGGTGCTGCCCCAGGAGACGATGTCAGCGGCCTTGTGGGCGGTGGTCTTGATCCAGGCGGCGACGGTGCGGGCGCCGGAGGTAATGCCGCGGAAGCCCTGGGTGACGAGGTAATCGTTGGCCCCGTCGAAGCGGAGGGCGTTGCCGAAGCGGCCGACGACCCAGGCGCTGTTATCCATGTTGACGAGCTGGGCGTCGTGAAGGCCGGTTTCGCTGGCGGCGACCGTGCCCGACTCCTCGTCAAAACGCCAGTGCGCCACGAGGCCGTCAACCGGCACGGCGGCCGGATCAGCGGCATCGGGCAGCTCGCGCAGCGTCAGCGAGAAGCCTTCGCCGTCGGTGATCGGGTACCAGTCGTCGTCGTATTCGAAGTGGGCGATGACGCCGTGGTTGTAACTGACCAGTCGGAGGGATTCGCCGCTGTTGTCGAGTTTGCCATCGTACGGGCCGAAGACCTGCACTTGGGGATCCAGGTCCGGGTAACGGTGAGCGAAGGCATCGAGGTTTCTGGCCAGGATAAGATAGTCGCCCGGCGGAACGGACGCGCCATTGGGGAACGTATAGCGAATCCCCTTGTCGAATTGCACACCGGACAAGTCAATCGTGGTATCACCACTGTTCTTGAGTTCCAGGAATTCGTATTCTTCCTTGTCGTAGGGCCAGTCCGGTGCGGGGTGATACATGATCTCGGTGATATGGAGATCCTGGAGCACCGGATTGGGCAGCGGATCACCGACGGTGAACTCGACGGGGTCGGACCAGTGGCTCCATCGACCGGAGGTGTCTTTCATCTTGACGCGCACGCGGTAGGTGCGGCCGATTTCCACGACGCCGGCGGGGATGGTGATTTCCTCGACGAATTCGGTCGAGGTGTTGGGATCGCTCTGCCATAGCGTCTCGATTTCGTACTTGCCGGGGTGGTCGGGGCCGGCGGGGGCGACCTCGGCCAGGCGCCAGCTCATCGCGGCGAAGGTATCATTGCCCTGGGGATCGGCGAACGGCGTGGTGCGGAAGGTCAGGTCGTTGGCCGGGAAGCCCATCGTACCAGTGTAGGTCAGGACGGGGGTTTCGGGAATAGCCGGGTCCTCGTAGTACGAATTGAACTGCCGGTAGCCCGTGACATAGTTCTTCATGATCTGGCACATGCCGCGGAAGTCCTTGGTGGCGGCCTGCTGGTAGAAGCGGCCCTGGCCGGCCTTGCTGGAGTTGACGTAGTAGGGATAACCGGTGGTGGCAAGGATGGGGTTGTAGTCCCACATGGCGCGGTCGGCGTCGACGATGGTGGGCCCGTCGATGGGCGTGTCGATGATGTTCGCGTGCTCGTCGATGAGACGGTTCATCTGTTCGGGGTTGTAGAGCAGGTCGTGGAACTCGCGGAGGCGGTTCTGGTATTCGAGCCGTAGTTGGCTGTGGGTGAAGATGGCGCCTTCGTTCTTGAAGGGGTCCTCGCCGTTGCCGAACATGTTGTTGGCCCAGGTCAGATCGACGTCCCAGGGGAGCATGGTCCAGATCCCGGTCTCTGGGTGGAGGTAGTAGAAGTAATTCTTGCCGTAGCCGATGTCGCCGTGGTGGACGCCCTCAACGACGCATCGATAGCCGTAATAACTCTCCAGATTGACGTTCTGTCGCCACCAGGCCAGCGACGGGTCCGGCGAACCGTAGAGAACGGCCCTGAAGGCGGCGTAGTCCGATCCGTCGGTGACGCCGGTGCGGCCCTGGTTGTTGGGCGGCATCTGGGCGTTATGGCCTTCGATCTTATAGAGATTGCCGTCGGGCAGGCCGTGTTCATCGAGGAAGCGGCCGTCCATCTGTTCGATGGCCATGTACAGGCCCCAGAAATCCCCGTCGTATTGGGTGGGGCCGGTTTCGGCGGCGTCGTCGATGACTCGGAAGTGGAGCCAGTGCGTTTTCGGCGCCTCGACGCCCATGAGGTTGAACAGCTTGAAGCTCAGGGCCTCGAACATGCCCTGTTCGCCGCGGTGAAGGTAGTCGCCCTGTTGGATGCACGCAGAGAGGTTCAGCTTGTCCCAGGTGGTGTCGTACTTCCGGCCATAGTTGTCGCGGGCCTGGAAGTAATGACCTCGATTGAAGTCGAACTTCCACATGTTCTTGCCCATGGCGTAGCGCCAGACGCCGCCCCGCATGCGATAGCGGATGTGGTCGTAGACCTTGCCGTCGTAGACGAGCGTGCCCCACCAGGGGTAATCACTGCCCTGGTACTGGTCGATCCAGACGGCGTGCATGATGTCATCATGCTTGCTGAGGAAGTGATAGACCGGTACGGAGGTCAACACGTCGGGGGCATAGGTGGCCGGGGGGGTGCTGCCGGGCCGGACCGCGCCCGTCCAGGCCGGGACCCCATCGTAAACGAAGTAGGCGAAATTGGGGCACGGATCGTCCGTGTACGGGCCGCGGACGGTGGCGTTCTTTGTGTCGGTGGCGTAGATGCGATAGCGGATCAAACGGCGGTGGACCTGCACATCGGCGGGGATGGCGGCGGTGTAAACGTCGTCGCCGGCCTTTCGATCCGCGCCCGTGCCGTCGTCGACCATCGGAATCTCGATCCAGTCGGTTTCGTACCGGGCATCGAGCTTGTGGAAATAGTCGCCGGGTTCAACGATCTGGTAGTGCAGTACGACACTCTGCACGCCGTCCTCGTCGGTGATCTTGGCGGTAATCGTGACCGTTTGGTTGGTACCGGGGTTGCCGGGGTTGTGGTCGACCTGCCGCATTTTGGGCGGGGCGTTGGAGGCGAGGTTGTTGTTGGGCGCGCCGGGGGTCTGGGCGCCGCCTCCGCCGGCCGACGCGATCAATCGCGCATCCCAGAAGCAATCGCTGCTGTTGTCGCGGTCGGCGTTGAGCAGATGGACGGCGATGACGTTCCAGCCCGCGTGAAGGTAGCCGCGAGGGTGGGGCAGGACGAAGTCGCGGAAATCGGTCTGCTCAATGGCGCTGTTGGCCGTGGCATAGTAAGCCAGGTCCTGGCCGCCGACGTTGTCGGACGCGACATACGTCCCGTTGATCCACGCGACGAAGCCATCGTCGCAGCGGGCCTTCAGCACCAGCCCGCCAAACGCACCGGGATCATCGATGTAGAAGGCCTTGCGCAGATAGAGTGTGGAGTAATTGTACCGCATGTCGGTGAGGGGCTGGGGAATCCAGGTCTCGCCGTAGCCGACGGGCGCCGGACGCTCGAACCACGCGGTGGCGGCGGGGTCATCGTTGAAATCCGCGGCGCGCCAGGCGTCCATCGACCCCGCGGGGTACTGCGTGCCCTTGAAACAGCGCCAGACCTGCTGGGCCTCCAGAAGGACCTGTTCCGAGGCGGCGGTCGCTATGGCGGGGCGCCAGTTGCCGCCCAGGTCGTTATCGAGGCTGGGATGGATAAGCTCCATCGACGGGCCGGGCGGATCACCGACGGTGGGCCAGGGGAAGCCGAGCTTGTAGGTGACCTCATCGACGATGAGGCCGGAGCGATTGCGCAGGCAGACGCGTTCGCCGTCGTTATCCAGGCGTCCTTCGAAGACGCCATCGGCGGCGAAGCCATACTTGGCCTGGAAATGTTGGGCGTTTTCAGTGATCACGACAAAGCCGTGCGGCGCGATCGTGGCGCCCGGGGGGAACGTGTAGGCGATGCCGTCGGAGAAGTACCAGCCGGACATATCGACCGGGTCATCGCCGCGGTTGTAGAGTTCGACGAATTCGACCAGTTCGGTCTTGGGGACGGGGTCGGTGTGGATTTCGTTGATGACGATATTGACGGATATGGATCGGCCCCATTCAGAGGCCAAGATGGCGAAGTCGGCGGCGTCGACGGCGCCGGACTCATCCAGGTCGGCCGGGCCGCCCGGCTGGAGCCAGCCATCGGCGAGCATCCATAGGTCCTTGATATCGACCTTGAAGTCCTGGTAGATGTCCGCGGTCAGCGGCTGGGCCGGGGCCCACGGGGCGAACAGGCCAAGGGTCAGGGCTGCACACAGGCCGAAGCGGGCAAGGCCGGTTCTCATGCGGTCCTCCGAGATCATTCGATTGTAGACTCACCCTGCGGCCCGCCGAACCACGGGCACGCCCTGCCTCACTGCCCCCATGACCGGGGGATGTGCGGCCCATGCCGACACCCCCTTACCTGAGCCTTATTATAGCGGATTCTGGGACGTTATGCAAGGGTTATGGCCATTCTCGGCGCTCCCGGGGCGGGGCAGTTGCCAAGTGCGGCGATAGTGCACCTGGGATGCCAATTACTCGCTTGGCATCCGAGCCGACGGCGGGTATAATATGGGTCCATAATTGGGCAGGCTCATCCGCCACGGTGCGTCGGCGGGGCCCGAAGGGAGCAGGTGCCGGCTTTTGGAGGAAAGACGATGCGAGTCCTGGTTTCC
This sequence comes from Phycisphaerales bacterium, assembly GCA_011055475.1. GTDB lineage: Bacteria > Planctomycetota > Phycisphaerae > Sedimentisphaerales > Anaerohalosphaeraceae > DSDH01. Next base: position 5,332 of record DSDH01000080.1, read on the forward strand.
ATCACGTTACTGGTTGCGGGGTCCGTGTGCCTGGCCGAGTGCCCGCCTGCGGACCTGACGGGGGACTGCTACGTGGACATGAAGGACCTGGCGGTCATGGCCGGATGGTGGATGGACGTCTGTGCCGACCCCAACGCGTGCGACGGGGCCGACCTGGTCGTTTCCGGCCAGGTGGATGGCGCCGATCTTCTGGCCTTGGTCGATTCCTGGTTGATAAGAGGCGTTCCCGCCGACATGGTCCTCATCCCGGGCGGGACGTTCCAGATGGGAGACAGTTTCAACGAGGGTGATATAGACGAACAACCCGTTCACCCGGTGGCGCTGTCGTCGTTCCACATGAGTCGGCACGAAATCACGAACGGGCAGTACTGTGAGTTTCTCAATTCCGCCCTGGAGCAGGGCCTGATCACCGTCAGCGGTGGTGTGGTTTACCAAGCCGGCTCGGAGATCGTTTATGCATACTGCGACACATCCGGATCAAGCTCCTACAGCCAGGTTGATTATAGCGGGGGTGTTTTCAGTGTTCGGACCAAGGGTGGCCGGAGTATGGTCAACGACCCGATGGTCCGGGTGAGCTGGTATGGGGCAGCGGCCTACTGCAACTGGCGAAGCCAGCAGGAAGGCCGCCCACCATGCTACGACTTGTCGACGTGGGTCTGCGACTTCAGCAAGAACGGTTACCACCTGCCCACGGAGGCCCAGTGGGAATATGCGGCCCGTGGCGGGCTGGCGGGCAAGCGGTTCCCCTGGGGCGATACGATCAGCCACAGTCAGGCGAACTACTACAGCTCCAGCTCTTACCGTTACGACATCGGCCCGACTCGGGGGTACCATCCCACGTGGAATGACGGGATCAGACCGTATACATCCCCTGTGGGCAGTTTCGCTCCCAATGGGTATGGTCTGTATGACGTGGTGGGCAACGTGTGGGAGTGGTGCCATGATTGGTACGGCGGCTACGGTTCCAACGCACAGACGAATCCAACCGGACCTGTCAGCGGTATATATCGGGTTCTTCGCGGCGCCTGCTGGGTCGGCAGCGCCGACTACTGTCGCGTCGCGTACCGCAACTACTATTTCTGGCCGGATAGCCGGGTCGATTACGTTGGATTTCGTGTCTCCCTGGGCGTGGATTGACCGGCTGGCCGACGGGACGGAATTGGGAGGATGCTCAGGGTAAGCGACGCAACTGGACCGAGCCGAAGAGGCCGCTGGCGGCATCCTGGCCATAGTTGTTGTTGATGAGGTTGCCGACGCGGATCCGCAGGCGGCAGGGGCCTTCGGTTCGTGTAGCACGGGGGACCTCGAACACGAAGGGCGGCCACAGGCGTTTGCCCAGGGAGCGGCCATCCAGCCAGACCTCGGCCAAATGACTGACCTTGCCCAAGTCAATCTGCAATCGCCCCGAGCCCTGCGGCAGCGTGACAGTTGTGTCATAATCCACATAACCGCTGAAGCGCTCAAGCCCCCACTTGGACCAATCTTCGAGCTTCACGCGCCGGCCCACCGGCGTCACCAAGTCATCCGGGATCGTGGGCGTGTGTTCCAGCGGAGGCTGGTCGGTCCTGTCGATGCGGGCAATCCAAGGGCCGTCAATCGCGATGACCACGGGCGGCGGCGCTTCTGACGGGCCCACCTCGTTCAGGGGCTGCCGAGCGGGATCGATGACGAGCCAGAAGGCCTCGTAGGGCTCGAACGTGAGCCGAAGGGTGCTGTCGGCGTCCGTACACGCGGAGGGCACGGGGTATCGCGTTCCCTCTTCGCAATCCCAGATGGCCGCCCGGCCGGCGACGCCCGGGATGCGAATGGTGCATCGCTGCGGCGATCCGGTGTTGTTGGCCAGCCAGAAGAAGTGGCGATCGTCAATCCGCCGGTGTTGTTGCAACATCGTGAACCGGCCGTCGATGAACTCGATGTGCGAGCGCAGGGGACCGGGATCGCGGGCGATCTGGGCGGCCAGGCCGTCGGGGCAGGAGATGAAGGTCGGCAGTTGGCGCAATTCCTGCATGCGCTCGGCCATCGCCGCATCGTTCATTCCGCGCTCGACCGACCCGGCGGGCAGCATGCCCAGGGCGTAGACCGTTCCGCCCTGGCGTGCGAAGTCCAGGAGCTTCTCGGCGACGGCCGAGGGCAGAACGACCAGGGGCGGCAGGACGACCGCCCGGAAGCGGAAGGGCGGCCGCACGAGGCGGCCATCGCGGACCTGCATCTGATCCAGGTAGTGCCGGTCGGCGATGAGGAACTCCACGCGGGCGTCGGTCAGGTCGTTCATGGCTTGGGTGTACGCGGCATTGATGTGATGGACGGCGGGACTGAACCACTCATCCATCTTCGGCGGGCACCACCAGGCGCTGTTCCGCTTGAGCTCCTCGCGGGTCTGGGGGATGTCATCCGGGCCGGGCAGCGGCATGACGTGGGGCACCGGGACGCGTCCGGGCAGGGCGGGGTCAAACGCGCCGGGACCGGCGAGGGCCCAGACGCTGTCCATCGGATTGACCAGCAGGACATCGGCGGCGGTATGGCCGTGGGAGTTGACGAAGCTGGCGCGTCGGACGAAATCGGTCCACTGGTGCAGCCAGGGCCACATCGGGTTTTGCTCGTACCAGTCGGGCAGCCAGGGGTTGCCGCTCAGCGTGCGGGTGGTGAAGATGCCGTGCGGCACGACGTGGCTGACGCCCCAGGTGGTGACGGCGTTGGCCACCTGCTTGATGGTGATCGGGTTGAAGCCCCAAAAGCCCGCCGCGCCCATGATCTCGCTCTGCATGCGGCGGCCTTCGAACTCGGTCACCGATTGCGTTTCCTTGAAGTCGTGGCACTTGAGGGCGTTGAGCCCCAGGCAGTCGGTGCCGGGCATGGAGTAGGCCCGCTGGGCCTTGAAGAAGTCGCCCACGGCGCCGGCCTGCCACATGAGCGTCTCCTCCCACAGGTTGGAGATGCAGTACACGCCGCGCTCCTCAAGCCAGTGGCTGACCGCGCCCAGGAACTCGGTGTAGATGTTGCTGACCGTTTCAAACCATTGCCAGCGGGCGACGGCGAACCGGCCCTCGACGTCCTCGTCGATGAGCAGCGGCATCCACAGGCGGATATCGCGATCCCATTGCCCGCGGTAGCGACGATCCAGCGTGTCGGACCAGGCCAGCTTGTATCCGTAGTCGCCTTCGTTATCGACGAAGACGCCGGGCAGCGACCGGCCCATGCGGTCGCCGAAACGCTGTGCGTAGGGCTCGTGGGCCAGTTCGATGAAGGCGGCGGGCAGGCGCTCATCCAGGTAATTGAGCCGCCCGCCATCGGCGCCGGGATGGTAGTATTGGATGAACGCGTAGAGGCGCCAGGACCCTTCGGGGACGGACCATCGCCCGTGGTTGGCATCGACAAGACGAAGGGAATCACTGACGATACGTGCAGGCTCGTGGCGCGCGGGGACGCCGTTGGGATCCAGGCGGCCGCCGTGGATTGGACCGGGGTCGTCGAGCGCGTCCGCCCGGTGGGCGGCGACGGCAAAGAAGCACTCGGGCACCTCCACCGTGGCCGGGCCTCGCACGTCGAGCGTTTCCCATCGCAGACTGACGGCCCACAGGTCGGGATGGCGCTGAAGCGTGCGTCCGGCGGCGCGGCCGCTGGGCCACCAGTAGTCATCCACGTAGCCAAAGTAACATCCGGCCTGCTCGGCGGCGGTCAGGACACGATTGAATGCATCCATCCATACCGGCGAGAGCCACTGGCGGCGGGGAAGGTCCTCAAGCCCGACCATGTTCATGCGGGCGTGGGCATAGCCCGGGTTGAGGCGTTGTTCGAGCATGGTCCGGCCCATGCGCTCCATCTTGTCGGGCTGGAGCGGCTCATCCCAGAACCAGAACGTGAACGGGGCATAGACCATGTCCGGCCGGCTGAAGCCCGCAGTCAGTTCGTCAAAAGATGCAGGCTGGCGGGAGCCCCGGGTGGCGGCCGGCGCGAGCCCGGCTGGGCCGATGAGCGTGCATGTGATGAGCGCGCATGTCAGGATAACGGCCTTGCGCTGCACTGATTGTCCTCCGTGCATTGGGTCTCGAAAAGCCCTGCTCTCGGCTGGGGATCAGCGGCCCGGGGAGGGGTCGGCGGCGGTCCAGTTGGCCGGGTCGTTGCCGTAAGCCGCCGGGTCGATCCGGGTCAGGCTCCGGCCGGTGCCGTTGGCCTCGCGGGGCCAGGGCCAACGGTTCTCATA